>JAZRGF010000147.1:0-2844 GCA_045644005.1 Bacteroidaceae bacterium
TTTTAATACTCAAATATTTGTTTTTAATTGTTTAATATGTACTTTCACTGCTGTAAATGTTAAACCTTTAAACTTTACGACTATGATTATCGGTGTTCCAAAGGAAATCAAGAACAATGAGAACCGTGTGGGTATGACCCCATCGGGTGTTCAGGAGATGACAAAGCATGGTCACACTGTCTATGTGCAGGCTACTGCGGGTGTTAACAGTGGTTTCAGCGATGATGCGTACATTGCGGCAGGGGCAAAGATTCTCCCTACAATTGAGGATGTATATGCCATTGCCGAAATGATTGTAAAGGTTAAGGAACCCATTGCGAGCGAGTATCCCCTTGTGCGCAAGGGACAGCTGGTGTTTACCTATTTCCATTTTGCTTCGAGCGAGCCGCTTACAAAGGCTATGGTCGAGAGTGGAGCGGTGTGTTGTGCCTACGAGACCGTAGAGCGCAAGGACCGTTCGTTACCGCTGCTTGTGCCAATGTCCGAGGTTGCCGGCCGCATGGCTGTTCAGGAGGGCTGTTATTTCCTTGAGCGTCCGCGTGGCGGCAAGGGCAAGCTTATGGGCGGTGTTCCGGGCGTGAAGCCTGCAAAGGTTTTTGTCATTGGTGCGGGCATTGTGGGCACTGCGGCAGCACGCACGGCTGCCGGCATGGGTGCCGATGTGACAATTTGCGACATCTCCCTGCCTCGCCTTGCTTATCTCACAGATGTAATGCCACGCAATGTAAAGACATTGATGTCATCGGAATACAATATCCGCGAGGAGTTGAAAACTGCCGACCTTGTAGTTGGTTCCGTGCTCATTCCGGGAGCAAAGGCGCCAAAACTTGTTACACGCGATATGCTTGCTTTGATGCAGCCGGGCAGTGTGCTGGTGGATGTTGCCATTGACCAGGGCGGTTGTTTCGAGACATCGCGCCCCACAACGCACGAGGAGCCTACATATTATGTCGACGGCATTCTGCACTACTGTGTTGCGAATATCCCCGGTGCTGTGCCTTATACCTCTACATTGGCGCTCACCAATGCAACGTTGCCTTACGCACTGCAACTTGCCGACAAAGGGTGGCGCAAGGCTTGTGCCGACAACGAGGAGCTTCGCAAGGGCTTGAACGTTGTAGAGGGCAAGGTTGTCTATCGCCAGGTTGCCGAGGCTTGGGGCTTGCCATATGAGCCGTTGGCACTGTAATACTGTAACTTATATTCAGAAATACTAACCTATAATATCTATTACTATGGAATTACCTTTTGCCGAATCATGGAAAATAAAGATGGTTGAGCCCATCCGCAAGAGTACACGCGAGGAGCGTGAAAAGTGGATGAAGGAGGCCGATTATAACCTGTTCCAACTGAAATCGGAGCAAGTATATATCGACTGCCTTACCGATTCTGGTACAGGTGCAATGAGTGACCGCCAGTGGGCTGCCATGATGATGGGCGACGAGAGCTATGCAGGCTCTTCTTCGCTCTTCCAACTAAAGGATACAATTGAGAGACTCCCCGGTTTCCCATACGTAATCCCTACCCATCAGGGACGCGCTGCCGAGAATGTATTGTTCAGCCACCTTGTGACAGCCGGTGCCGTTGTACCCGGCAACTCGCATTTCGATACCACCAAGGGACACATAGAGAGTCGCAAGGCTGTTGCCCTTGACTGTACTATCGACGAGGCAAAGAATACACAGCTCGAGCTTCCTTTCAAGGGTAATGTCAATCCAAAGAAGCTGGAGGCTGCGTTGCAGGAGCATTGCGACAAGATACCTTTCATCATCGTAACCATCACCAACAACACCGCCGGCGGACAGCCTGTTTCAATGCAGAATCTGCGCGAGGTGCGTGCCTTGGCCGACAAGTATGGCAAGCGCGTCATCTATGACTCTGCACGTTTTGTAGAGAATGCCTATTTCATCAAGACACGCGAAGAGGGATATGCCGACAAGAGCATAAAGGAGATTGTTAAGGAGATGTTCTCACTTGCCGACGGTATGACAATGTCCTCAAAGAAGGATGGTCTTGTGAACATGGGTGGTTTCATTGCAACCCGCCACGAGGATTGGTACGAGGGCGCAAAGAAGTATTGTATTCCTTTCGAGGGCTATCTCACCTATGGCGGTATGAACGGCCGCGACATGGCCGCGCTTGCAGTCGGATTGGAGGAGAATACCGAGTTGGACAACATTGAGACACGTATACGCCAGGTACAGTACCTTGCCGCGCGCCTTGATGAGTTCGGTATCCCTTACCAACGCCCGGTGGGTGGACACGCCCTTTTCATCGATGCCGACCGCGTGTTGTCACACGTTCCAAAGGAGGAGTTCCCTGCACAGACATTGGCTATCGAGCTCTACCTTGAGGCCGGTATCCGTGGTTGCGAAATCGGTTACATTCTTGCCGACCGTGACCCTGTAACACGCGAGAACCGCTTTGGCGGTCTCGACCTGTTGCGCCTTTGCATCGCACGTCGTGTATATACCAACAACCACATGGATGTGATTGCCGTTGCGTTGAAGAATGTGTACGACCGCCGCGACAGCATCAAGCATGGTGTGAAGATTGTATGGGAGACAGAGCTCATGCGTCACTTCACCGTAAAACTCGCGCGAGTTGAAGAATAAAAGTTCTGTAACGAACTTGATAACACACAAGGAGAAAAGTCAATATTGACTTTTCTCCTTGTGTGTTATTTTGCCGTGGGTGAAATGTCACCACAACACAGTTGCATACAGATCTTGCAAACTCAAAAAAACTCGAAATAGCCAATAAAGTAATGGAAACTCTAAAAAGAAGTGGGGTTAAAAAGACTAAATGTAGGGAGAAACTATTATATTTGCGTTGAAAAGTAGG
>JAZRGF010000148.1:0-4027 GCA_045644005.1 Bacteroidaceae bacterium
CGGTATAATCAAAAAGCACGGTCAGGTTACCGGCCTTGATATTATAGTGCTTGTCAAGATAAATAGCCTTAGTTGTCGGGGTGCTCATGCCCTCGGGGAGCGCAGCACTCCAGTCGCCGAACTCGGGGAGGCCCTGTGTCCAGGTAGTTCTCTTACCGGCGTTCGCTGTCAAATCACCCTCCTCGGGGGTGATTGTAATCTTAGCAGCATCGGCAGCGATTTCAGGAGTAAGCTTTGGAGTCTCGGTCGATGCAAGGTCACGTACAAGCTCGGGCTTTGTAACCTTTGTGCTGTAGGTGATTGTACCAGCGCTTAAAAAGCCCTCACCGCTACCGGTGTTGGTAACAAAGATTCGTACCATATAAGCATTTGCTGACGGGATGTTCACCCTGTAGTCACGGTTACTGTCGCTACCACCGGTAAAACCGAAGTGATAGTCGTTTGCAACGACATTGCCGGCAAGGTCAAGGATGTCGACACCAAGAATCTGCAATCTGTTGTTACCGCTTGTATAATCGAGAGTAATGGTACACTCGCCTGCCTCGCGGAACACAAGGTAACCGCGTGAAGCAGCTACAGTGCCCTCGGCATACTGTGAGAGACTCTTGATGCCGGCAGGAATTTCACTGCTTGCAGGCTCCCAACCCCAAGATGCGGCACCGTCCCAAGCCTTGAACACGAAGTTGTCCACGTCGGTTGCCTCACCGGCTGTGTTGTATGCGGTAGGGGTCTCGAGACCGGCAAACATTCTGTCACTCATAATAACAGCACCACGTGTGTTGCCCACAACAGATGGAGCCTTTGCACCATCTACGTTATCGACAGTGTAAATCATTGGCACAATGTTGTACATCTCAATATCAGCCGACGAAGTAATATCCACCTCGGTACGCAGATAGTGACTGCCGTCACGCAACACTGCACGCCATTCAATGCCCAAGCCGTTTGCATGAGTGAACTGCGCCTTGATCTGCACACCGGCAAAGCGCTTTGAGCCCTTGACTGCATTCTCGTTGGCAGCAAGAGTTTCAGTTGTCACCTCACCAAGAGTAAACTCCGATGCTGGGATTACTGTTCCGTCGGCCAACTGAACTGTAAAAAGTTCAGAACCGGGGAGCAGGCCGAGTTCACTACAGCCATTGAAATACAACTTGCCGTTGTCCTTTATGAACTTGGCAGTAAAGAGCTCATTGGAAACAACATACTCGTTCCCATTCACTGAGACAGCAGCCGCTCCCGGTTGCTTCTCCTGCGGGAAAATCACTTTTTGTGCCGACACCATAGACGGACACAGAGCCACAAATGACAGCAAGAACGCAGCCAAAAGAGTTCTGGATAATTTCATAAATAACTTCATTATTGTTTAAAATCTTTAACTTCCGAACAAAATCGCACCTTTCGGAGTTTCCACCAATAGATTACCTCATTAAAAAGAACAAAAAAAACGTGGACAATCCTACATTATCCACTGATGAGGTCTTGGCGTTACCTGGAAGATAGATAAGCAAGTTGCCCACGCTGCATACAGCGCGGACATCAACTTTGCTACTAATCTTCCTATTGATTTAACCGCCAAGTTTGACAGGAGAAGAATCCCGCCGGGGCAATGCCCCCATCAGTAAGATAGTAAAGCTAATGCGCTATGTTTCTAATATGTCACAACCCATTGGTTGTGTTTACAAAAATAGCTGTTTCTTTTGAAAAATAACACAAAAAACCAAAAAACTTTATTACTCAACCAAAGTGTTGACTTAGTAGCACACAGGCATTTGCATTATTCGTTATCTTTTACTACTTTCGCAACAAACAACTTATAATTTACAAAATCATGAAATTGCTTGAAGGAAAGACAGCACTGGTTACAGGTGCCACACGAGGAATAGGACGAGCCATTGCAGTGAAGTATGCACAGGAGGGTGCAAATGTCGCTTTCACTTACCGACAGATAAACAGCAATGCCGAGGAGCTAATCAAGGAGATTGAGGCGCTTGGCGTAAAGTGCAAGGGCTATGCAGCCGACGCAGCCGACTATGCAGCCACCGAGGCAGTGGTGAAGGATGTTGTAGCCGACTTTGGACGCATTGATATCCTTGTGAATAACGCCGGCATTACAAAGGACGGCCTGATATTGCGCATGACCGAGGAGCAGTGGGATGCGGTAATTACCACAAACCTGAAATCGGCGTTCAACTTCACCCGTGCAGCAGTTCCCGTGATGGCAAAGCAGCGCTGTGGCAGCATCATAAACATGTCGTCGGTTGTTGGCGAGAACGGCAATGCCGGACAGTGCAACTACTCAGCATCAAAAGCCGGCCTCATTGGCCTTGCCAAGTCAATAGCCAAAGAGATGGGACCACGCGGCATAAGATGCAACTGCATTGCACCGGGATTCATTGTAACGGACATGACTGCCGCCATCCCCGAGGAGATGCGCGCCGAGTGGGCAAAGACAATTCCTTTGCGCCGTGCCGGCACCCCCGATGATGTGGCAAACGTAGCAGTGTTCCTTGCCAGCGACATGTCGGCCTATGTGAGCGGCCAGGTAATCAACTGCTGCGGCGCAATGAGTTGCTGATAAAGAAATATTGACATAAAAATCCTAACGGACAGATGCATTTTTGCATTTGTCCGTTTTTTTTGCCATTTTGCAGAACAAAACAGCTTATTCATCTGTTATTTACAAAGATGGTGTATAATATTTTTTACAAATAGCACAGGTGTGCAAAACAAATAACATCGTCCAGAGATTAGCAGGCGCGGTATTCACTTCAAATCCAATTAGTTGTGGAATATTAATCACGCAAAAAAGTTTGATACAAAAATTTAACATTTTACTTTTGCAGAAAATCTACCGCATAACAGCAACAAACACAACACTATACTAACACTATACTATTTATGATTCATATCGGTAACATCATCAAAAAGCAATTCGAGACACAGGGCGGCTCTGTATCTTGGTTCGCGAAACAGCTATGCTGTGATAGGACCAATGTCTACAGCATTTTCAAGCGCGAAAGCATCGACACGGCACTGCTTGAGAAGATATCAATTATCCTGAATCACGATTTTTTCAAGTATTATAGCCAGGACATCGCCATCGGCGACAAATAATCAATTTAAAGATACACAAGAAAAGGTGGGGTGAGCTGTTAATTCACCGCCCTGCCCCAGGGGGAAACGGTAATCTCTGCCCGGTTCCCCCTTTTTTTATCTTTGGCGTCAGCCAAAATGCCTTCAAGGCCTTCATGCCCCTTTAGTCCTCTTGCGCGATATATAAAACAGTATAGCCCTGGTCGATATTGACCAGGGCTATACTGTTTTATATGATGTCCTTAATCTATAATTACATCATGCCGCCCATGCCACCCATACCTGGGGCGCCCATTGGCATCTCGGGTTTGTCCTCTTTCTTCTCTACAATTACACACTCTGTTGTGAGGAACATGCCTGCGATTGAAGCAGCGTTCTCAAGCGCAACACGTGTCACCTTTGCAGGGTCTACAACACCTGCAGCAAAGAGGTTCTCATATACATCGGCACGTGCATTGTAACCAAAGTCACCCTTGCCCTCGCGTACCTTCTGGACAACAACTGCGCCCTCCTTGCCAGCATTGGCAACAATTTGGCGAAGAGGCTCCTCAATGGCACGCTTAACGATTGCAACACCGGTCTTCTCGTCCTCGTTTACAGTCTCAATACCCTCGAGCGAGTCAATTGAACGGATGTATGCAACGCCACCACCAGGAACAATACCCTCCTCAATTGCAGCGCGTGTAGCGCAGAGAGCATCGTCAACACGATCCTTCTTCTCCTTCATCTCAACCTCAGAAGCCGCACCTACATAGAGGACAGCAACGCCACCGGCCAACTTGCCAAGGCGCTCCTGGAGCTTCTCCTTGTCATAGTCGCTCTTTGTAGCGGCAATCTGCGCCTTAATCTGTGCCACGCGTGCATCAATAGCCTCCTTGTTGCCGTTACCGTCAACAATTGTAGTGTTGTCCTTGCTGACTGTGATCTTGCCACA
>JAZRGF010000149.1:0-18777 GCA_045644005.1 Bacteroidaceae bacterium
AGATGGAGCATCTATCAAAAGTGGTAAAATCAAATTAAAAGATATACCAAGGAAATAATATTTTGCATTGTTTTACACCTACTAGTAGGGATTTCGAACTGAGGTGGAGCAAAATTTTAGTGCATCCGCTTGTATTTCAAATTAAAGCACTACCTTTGCATCAAAGTAGGAACTCGTCTCTGCGAGACACTGCAGAATGGTGCAGAATTTAGGTGGAGCAATAGCGGGAGATTACGTTTGTTGCGATTCTTTAACGCGAAGATATAGAGCCATTTAGAAATGGAACTCATTTTCTGGTGGTACTGCTCTAAAAACCCCAAAAACGTTATAAAACAACGATTTGGGAGTTTTCTTTTGCCTTTAAACCTAATATGGGCTACAATTTGCCTACATTTTGATACTTGTTATGCCAATAGGGGCTCAACGTAAAATGGCTCGACGTAAAATTCGACAGGGATTTTTTTGATACTTCCTTCTTGGCTCAACTGAAATAAGTTATTAAATGAGCATTGACGCGAATACTCATTCTGAACAATCTATTATATTTTAAACCATATTTTCTATATTTGAGCTAATGCTCCAATATATTCTTCGCTCGCTGTGAAAAATATTGAAGTGAGTTTCATATTTCTCGCTCGCTGTGAAAAATATTGAAGTGGGTTTCATATTTCTCGCTTGCTTGTTGCTATATTTGAGCTAATGCTCCAATATATTCTTCGCTCGCTGTGAAAAATATTGAAGCAAGCTTCATATTTCTCGCTCGCTTGTTGCTATATTTGCAAAATACTGCGAATGTTGATTGAAAACAAAATAATCACGATATGAAAAAAGGTATCTCTTTGTTATTTGTAATGCTTTTGGTGTTTTGCTCTTTTGGTGAGGTAAATGCCCAAAAGCAGTTTGACAAGAATGGTAAAATTGCCGCTGATTTTGAGAAGCGTCGTAAGGTTGTTGGTAATGACAGCTATTTTGAGGTCTTTAATAGGAGGCTCGATCCTGAGCAACGACAGGCTATGCAGTTTATGTATGCCTATATGCCGCTTCCTGATATTGCTGACTATTCGGCTGAATTTCATTTGAATAATGTGAACTATGCTCTGAAGGCACGTATTGAGATGCCATGGGGAAAGAGTGTTCCTGTGAGGGAGTTCCTTCATTTTGTACTTCCTGTGCGTGTAAATAACGAGAACCTTGACAATAGCCGCGAGGTGTTCTTCAACGAGCTTCGTAGCAGGGTGGTGGGTCTCTCTATGCGCGAGGCTGTGCTCGAGGTTAACCACTGGTGTCACGAGAAGGTTACATACACTCCAAGTGATATTCGTACCAGTTCGCCGCTTGCGACTGTGCGCACTGCTTATGGCCGTTGTGGCGAGGAGTCTACATTTACTGTGGCTGCGTTGCGTGCCGTGGGTATTCCCGCACGCCAGGTATATACTCCACGTTGGGCACATACCGACAATAATCACGCGTGGGTCGAGGCTTGGATTGATGGCAAGTGGTACTTCTTGGGTGCTTGTGAGCCTGAGCCTGTGCTTAATCTTGCATGGTTCAATGCTCCAGCATCGCGTGGCATGCTTATGCATACCAATGCTTTTGGCAGCTATGATGGTCCCGAGGAGGTTCTTAGCGTTACTCCATGCTTTACCGAAATTAATGTAACATCGAACTATGCTCCTGTGGCTACTACAAAGGTGAAGGTGGTCGGCAAGGATGGTGCTCCTGTGAAGGCTACTGTGGAGTTCAAGATATATAACTATGCCGAGTTCTACACTGCTGCCACTAAGGTGTGCGATGACAATGGTTGCACCTCAATAACAAGTGGCCTTGGCGATATGGTTGCATGGGCCTCGCATGATGGTAAGTTTGGTTTTGCTAAGTTTGCTGCTGGCAAGGATAACGAGGTTACTGTTGTCCTTGATAAGGAGCCTGGTTACACTGCTACTCTGGAGATGAATATAACTCCTCCGCGTGAGCGTAACACGGTGCCTTATGTTAGCGAAGAGCAGGCGGCCGAGAATGCACGTCGTTTTGCCCGCGAGGATTCAATACGTGCGGCATATGTATCTACATTCATCACTGCTGATGATGCTCTCAGCTTTGTTCAGAATCTTGGTTTTGGCGAGGCTCCACGTGATAACCTTGTGGATATTCTCAAGAGATCGCGCGGTAACCACCAGACTATTGTGAATTTCCTTTCAAAGACCCCAGTGTCGGAGTTGCAGTTGGCATACTATCTGCTTACTGTCGTTTCGGATAAGGACCTTCGCGACATAAGCATCGAGGTGCTTCAGGACCATCTTTGGAATACTGCGCGCAATGGTGCCTACGATGAGGCTTACCGCAATTATATCCTTAACCCTCGTGTAAGCAATGAGATGCTTACTCCATACAAGTCGTTCTTTCGTGCTCAGTTCGATGCCGACAAGCGCCAGTTCTTCGCTGGTGACCCACAGCGTTGGGTCGAGTGGTGCCGCAAGAATATCACCGTTAGCGGGGAGTGGAATCCGCTGTCGCTTTGTATGTCGCCAAAGGGCGTGTGGGATATGCGCGTTGCCGACCCTCACTCACGCGACATCTTCTTCGTAGCAGGTGCTCGCGCCATGGGAATCCCTGCGCGCATCGATGAGGTGACCGGAAAGACGCAGTACATGCACTCTCCTGGTCGCTGGACCGACGTCAACTTTGAAGAGGCTGTTGCCGAGAACGCGCCCCAGGGTGGTGTGAAACTGAACTTCACTCCAACACGCTATTTCGACAATCCTAAATACTATTCGCACTTCTCAATCTCCAAGATTGTGGACGGCCGTCTGCAGTTGCTTGGCTATCCCGAGGAGGCTACTACTGTCGATTCGCATTTCCGCAATGGGGCTTCAATGGATGCTGGTGATTACCTGATGATGACAGGTACTCGTATGGCCGATGGTGGCGTGCTTGCGCATCTGACCTTCTTCCAGGTAACCGAGGGCAAGGAGAATGCTCTTGAGTACGTGCAGCGCGAGAGCAGCGAGGAACTGCAGGTGATAGGTGATTTTAATAGCGAGAACCTTTTCTATGACCTTGCCGAGGAGCGTAGCCGCTCATTGCTCTCGGCTACAGGCCGCGGTTATTACATCATAGCCCTTGTGGCTCCAGGCAGCGAGCCAACAAACCATTTCTTGCGCGATGTGATGCCTTACAGCAGCGAGTTCGAGAAGTGGGGGCAGAAGATTGTGCTCCTTTTCCGCGACAAGGGCGAGGCTGGTCGATTTGTGAACGACTTCCCCGATTTGCCATCGACAGTGGTGTGGGGCACAGATATCGATGACACCATATATAACGAAATTGTGAAGAATATGAAGCTTCAGAATCCTAACCGCCCAGTAATTCTTGTGGCCGATACGTTCAACCGTGTTGTCTTTGTGTCACAGGGCTATTCAATAGGTCTTGGCGAACAACTGTTTAAGGTTGTGCAGAAGCTAAAGTAATAGCAGGGCAATGCCTGTTCAAAGATAGTAAAATGAAATCGGGAGAATGTCGTTGTTTGCATTCTCCCGATTCTTTTATTCTTTTATCTTTATCTCGCAATTATCAAGGCTATCTATTATTGCAAGCGATTCTACATGTATTCCTTTTTTGCGTAGCATCTCGCCGCCTTTTTGGAACGATTTTTCAATTATAAATCCCATTCCAACAATCTCGGCGCCCGCTTGTGCAGCAAGGTCGATGATGCCTGTAGCTGCATTGCCGTTGGCAAGGAAATCATCGATGAAAAGGCACTTATCATTCTTATGCAGAAAACTGTCGCTGATGCAGATGTTATATGAACGGCTCTTTGTGAATGAGAACACCTCGCTCTTGAGTATGCCCTCCATTGTGCTTGGAATTTTCTTCTTGGCAAAGACTACAGGCACGTTCATCACATATCCAACCATTATGGCAGGAGCAATGCCGCTTGCCTCAATAGTTATAATCTTGTTGATGCCCCTCTCTTTGAATCTACAGGCGAACTCCTTTGCCATCTCCATCATCAGGAGTGGGTCCATCTGGTGGTTTATGAAGTTATCTACTTTGAGTATTCCACCTTCGAGGCATTTGCCGTCCTTTAGTATGCGCTCTTTAAGTGCTTTCATGCGAAACTGTCGATTATAGCTCTCACTTCATTTATGTCGGTCTCCTTGCGGGCATACTCATCGCTGTCGGGGTTGCCCATGCTCACTCCGCTGTGACGGAACAGCATGCCGCTACCTACACTCTTGCGTGCCGAAGCGTGTATCTCCTGGGCTCCCGTTGCCTGTAGGATTGCAGCTGCGTTGTTGCTGTTTACTCCGCATCCAGGCATGATGATTATGCGTCCGTTGGCCTGCTCAACAAGCTCTCTTAGCAGTGTAACGCCAGCCTGGGCTGTTGAGGCCTGTCCCGATGTGAGCACCCTGTCGCATCCCATTTCAATGAGCTCTTCGAGCGCCTTACGTGGGTCGCGGCACATGTCGAATGCACGATGGAATGTGATGCTCATGCCTTCAGCTGCCTCAATTAGGCGCTTACACAGGGTAGTGTCGATGTCGCCATCGGCTGTGAGCGCGCCAATAACCACGCCGTCAACGCCCAGTTGCTTGCAGGTGCGTATATCGTGCTCCATGCATGCAGCCTCGTACTCGTTATACAGGAAATCTCCTCCGCGTGGGCGTATGATGATGTTCAGGGTAAGTCCTTCTATCTTGCGTGCTTGAGCAATGAGACCAGCCGACGGTGTCACGCCACCCACCTCAAGAGCCGCGCACAGTTCAATGCGTTGTGCTCCGCCGTCACGTGCGGCAATGGCGCTTTCAACGCTTCCTGCGCATATCTCAAGTATTGGCATAATGGTTATTTTGTTATGAGTTCAACAATGTAATCAATACCTGTTGGCACTTCGTTGAACATCAGTTTCACGCCATCTTTGCTGCTCTTGAATTTTACTGGCTGTTTGTCGGCGTATGTAAAGGCCTTCTTTACCTTGCAATCAAGTGGCAGGGTAAGCTCCTTTTCCTTTAGGTCGAAGATGTGCACGAACAGACGGTTGCCCTTGCGTGTTGTTACGCCCCACTCCTGTGTAGGGATGTCGCCAGCTGTTGTGCCGTACACGGTCTCGCCGTTCTCGCGCAACCACTCGCCCATCTCCTTCATGCGCTCGAGCGCAGCTGCAGGTATCTCACCGTTAGGCTGTGGTCCTACATTGAGTAGCAGGTTAGCTCCTTTGCCCGATGTGCCCACAAGCAGGCGCAGCAGTGTCTCGGTGCTCTTGTAGTTCTGGTCAACGAGCTTGTATCCCCACATGCCGTTCATTGTCTGGCATGTCTCAAGAGGCAAGCGGCTCACTTCCTGCCCGCTAAGGCCAGCCTTGTTCTCGCCTGGTAGGTCGCGCTCGAAAATCTGTATGTCCTCGCCTGGGTTTGGAGTATCGTGGTGGTTGTTACCAATGAGACATGATGGCTGCAGACTGTGGATGAGAGCATACTGCTCATCGAGCTGCCAGTCGAAAGGTATACTATCCTGGTCGCGGTCCCACTTACCGTCGAACCATATTGCGCCAATCTCGCCGTAGTTGGTGAGTAGCTCTGTTAGCTGTTTGTTCATGAAGTCGTAGTACGCGGGCCAATCGGCTTTCGCCATGTCGCGTCCTATGACCTTTGTACCAGTGCGGCCTAGTGGGTACTCATCGCGCGCCCAGTCAATGTGTGAATAGTATAGATGAAGCTTTATGCCCTGTTTGTGGCACTCTTCGGCAAGCTCCTTTATAACGTCGCGTCCGAATGGGGTTGCATCGACAATGTTGTATTCGCTCTGCTCGGTGTCCCACATTGAGAAGCTGTCGTGATGGCGGCTGGTAAAGCATATATATTTTGCTCCAGCATCCTTTATTGCTGCAACCCATGCTTTGGCGTCGAAGCGGTGTGGGTAGAAAGCATCGGCAGCCTTGGCATACTCGTTCTTGTCGATGGGGAAGTTCTGAAGAAACCACTCGCCCTGGGCGAACATGCTATAGATACCCCAGTGGATGAAGATACCGAATTTGCTGTCGCTGAACTCCTGACGTGCTTTCATGTTCTCGGCAGTAGGGATGTACTGCGCCTTTGTAACTGTTGGTGCAATGAACAGCAGCAATACTGCTGTTGCCTGCATAAATCTTTTGATGAAATTCATATCGTGTGCTTTTGTTTGTCCTTAAATGCAAAAATATACGAACAATGTGAAAACAACAAATTATTCTTTTGCGTTTATCTGTTTTGTCGCTATTTTTGCGCGACAAAACATGAACTGTTTATGGAATTCGATTTTTCTGGAATAATAATAGGTGTCGCCACATTTTTGATAATAGGACTTTTCCATCCGCTTGTAATCAAGGCCGAGTATTACATCGGCGTTAAGAGCTGGTGGCTGTTCATGTTGCTCGGGATTGTGTTTGCCGCTGCCTCTTTGTTGGTAAGCAATCTCATATTGTCAATAATCCTGGGTGTGGTGGCTTTCTCCTCTTTCTGGAGTATCGGAGAAGTTTTTCAACAGAAGAAGAGGGTGGAGAAGGGATGGTTCCCTGCTAATCCAAAAAGAAAGAACAAATAGCCTGCTACAATGATAATGTATTCAAAGATATTGTATGTAGCAAATCTTGTGCTGTTTGCTGTGGCGCTGTTCGTGACGTATGTTCCGGGTCTTGAGGAGGTCGGTTCTTGGGTTACTCCGCCATTTCTGCTTTTTATGGGATTGTTGTATGCGCTATTATGCGGGCAACCGTTCCCCAATTTCAACAAAAGGTGTTCTAAATTACTGTTGCAGTACTCGGTGGTGGGTCTTGGTTTTGGGATGAACCTTGAGAGTTCTCTTGCCTCGGGCGCTTCGGGTATGGCATTTACAATCGTCTCGGTGTTCGGAACTCTTGCCCTTGGCTGGATTGTTGGTCGTAAACTGTTGAAGGTAGACCGCAATACATCTTATCTGATAAGTACAGGAACTGCTATCTGTGGCGGTAGTGCGATAGCCGCAGTGGGGCCTGTAATAAATGCTAAGGGTAGTGAGATGTCGGTAGCTTTGGGTACAGTTTTTATTCTTAATGC
Source organism: Bacteroidaceae bacterium (assembly GCA_045644005.1). Classification (GTDB taxonomy): domain Bacteria; phylum Bacteroidota; class Bacteroidia; order Bacteroidales; family Bacteroidaceae; genus HGM04593. The sequence continues at coordinate 7,071 of JAZRGF010000149.1, forward strand.
CGTTGCGCTCTTTATATTCCCAGTTATTGGACGCTCGTTGGGACTCAGTGATGTTGATTTTGGAACCTGGGCTGCAATTGCCATACACGATACAAGTTCTGTGGTTGGTGCCGGTGCCGCGTACAGCGAAACAGCTCTTGAAGTGGCAACGACAATTAAACTCACACGTGCTCTGTGGATAATTCCGGTGGCAATATTCACTGCTTTTGTTTTCCGTACAAAGGATCGGAAAATAACAATTCCATGGTTTATACTGTGGTTTGTTGTAGCAATGGTGGCGAATACCTATCTGCTGGACTCTGTTCCGCAAGTAGGCCGGGCTATTAATGTTGCCGCACGTAAGTGTCTTACTTTGACAATGTTCTTTATAGGCGCGTCGTTGTCGGTCGGCACCCTCAAGCAAGTAGGTGTAAAGCCTCTGTTACAGGGCGTGCTGCTTTGGGCACTGATAAGTATTAGCTCGTTGCTCTATATCACTCTGGCATAGTCGCTACAGGTATGCTTGCAAGCCTGCCGACAAGCGAATCCCTTACCAAGGCGAAAGCCTCCATGTTCGCTTCGCTTATTGGCATCTTGGGCTGCGATTTTATTGTGAGCGGGTTGATGGGCTTGCCGTTCTCGTGCACGCGGAAATCGAGATGAGGGCCTGTCGATATTCCTGTTGAGCCCACATAGCCAATCACTTGCTTCTGCTTTACGAAATCGCCCTCTTTCAGTCCTTTGGCAAATTTTGACAGGTGCATATATGTGGTTGTATATGTGCTGTTGTGGCGTATCTTAATGTAGTTGCCACCTCCATTTGCCTGATATCCCTTCTTGATAACCTTTCCGCTGCCTATGGCATATACTGGTGTGCCTGTAGGTGCGGCATAATCTACTCCATGGTGTGCACGGTAGCGCTTTAGCACAGGGTGATAACGGTTATTGCTGAACTTCGATGATATGCGGTAGAAATCAAGCGGGGCCTTTAGGAATGTACCTTCAAGGCTGTTGCCGTCAATATTGTAGAACAGCTCCTCATCGTTCTGTGTGAAAGGGATGGCATAGACAGTGTTGCCCGATGCACAGAACGATGCCGCATCGATGCGGTAGTTGTTCAGCGGTGTCTCCTCGACATATTCGCGTGAGTAGACAAGGCGGAACTCATCGCCGCTCTGAATGCCGAAGAAATCGATTGACCAACCGAAAATGTGCGACATGAGCACTGCAAGTTGTGGCGATGCACCGCTCTGTTCCATGGCTACCCACAGCGAGGAGTTCACTCGCCCCGCAACCTCGCTCGTTCTCCACGATGTTGGCTTCTCGCATCGTGTTGCCTGGAATTTGTTGGCAATATCAAAGGTTACATAGCTCTTTGGGCTTGTCTCGTATATAAAATAGCGTGCTGTGCTGTCCTTTTCGCACAGTAGGGCGCATGCCTCTCCTGGGCGTATTTTCCTCTCATTGAACACGCTGTCGGGGCATTGTATGAGCTCGTGTATCTGCTGCGCGCTGAACCCCAACCTGAAAAGTACGTTGGCAAGGTTCTCTCTTGGCCTTACCGTGTCGTATGTGACAATGAAATCTTCAATTGGTAAACCATATTTTGTTACAATGGGTTTGGCAGGGATGGTATCTGTCTGGGCCAGCGCCTCTTGTGGCTGCTCATCGGTGTTGGAATGTCGGTTAGGAACGAGTAGCAGTGCCAGGCCGATGATTGCTGCCAGGGCGATGGCAATTATAGCGATTTTCTGTTTTTTCATAGTCTGTTTGTGTATTTTCATGGACAGCTGCGAAGATACACCAAATAAATGAGTTCTGGAAAAATATAATTTATCTATTAAAAATTTTATAATTTGTTTATATTTACTATTTTTGTTTTGTGAAGTACATTGCGGTATTATCGAAAATAATCTAACACCATATAATCCATGAAAAAAGCATTTTTCCTTTTTTGTGCAGTGCTTGCATTGCTTCTTCAGGCGCAACAGGTTGTTGCTCAGGAACTACAACCTACTGTGGACAATGTCACTGTCTATCGTATTGAGAACTTTGTTAATGGCAAGTTCCTCTCTAATGGTGACAATGTCAACAATGATGCACGTATAGTCTTTGCCGACGGTAATACTGCAAGTGCAGGCCAGGAGTGGGCCATGTATCCCACCCAGGTCGATGGCGTCTTCTCGTTCGTGTACCCGACATCGGGCAAGGCTCTTGATATGGCTCCAGGTGTGGGCCATCCTGTTCAGTGGAACTATGAGCCCTCAAACCCTAACCAGCAATTTAAAATTGTAGCTCCTGGCGATGGTTACAACCGCATGGCAAACGCTTCTAATCCTTATGAGTACCTTGCGTTGGCAAGTGACGGTTATCCTATGATGCTAACCGAATATGCAGCCGAGGATATACTCTACATATTCCACAATACAGGTAAGCAGTTTACGGTGGCCAAGGTATATGAGGGCAAGAGCTACGTGATAAGCAATGTTGCTACAAAGAAAGTAATGTCTGTTCCTGCGGATGCTGGCCTGAATACTATAATTGAAATGCAATCTTACGTTGAGGGTGATTATACGCAGACATGGAGAATCTCTAAAGGAAAAACAGCTTACGTGCTGACCTCTAACAGCTGCAATCTCTCAATGGATATGTATCTGCAGGGTAGCGGAACACCGCTCCTTTGGAGCACCGAGAGTGAGAATGTAAACCAGAATGTATCTCTTGAAGAGGCTGGCGAAGGCTATTTCTATCTCACAGGTACACATAACGGTGTAAAGTACTACCTTAAGGTAAGCGGTGGCAAGCTCATTGCCTCTACCGACAAGGATGGCGACAACAGCAAGTTCTTCTTTACAGCTGTTGCAGGTCCTAAAGGTAATTATTGGGAAGACCAGACTATATATGAAGAGAACAAGGAGGGTGCACATGCAACCTTTATCCCTTACTCATCAACCACTGCCATGAAGAGCGATGTTAACTATGAGTACCCATGGCTAACTCCCGAGAAGGCCGATTACCTGTCGCTCAACGGTACATGGAAATTTAATTTTGTACCCGAACCATCGGTGCGCCCAGGTGAGGAGGATTTCTGGGGCAACGATGCCGATGTATCGGCATGGGATGACATAGAGGTGCCCTCGTGCTGGGAGATGAAGGGTTACGACCTGCCTTTGTATGTTAACGTTGAGTATGCATTCTTGAACAATCCACCATACATTAAGAATAAAGTATCAGGTGTTGGCGACAACCCAGTTGGTTCGTACCGCCGCACATTTACCTTGCCTCAGGGATGGGATGCCAAAAATGTGTTCCTGCATTTTGATGGCCTCTACAGCGCTGCGTTTGTGTGGGTGAACGGTCAGTATGTGGGCTATACACAGGGTGGCAACAACGACCACGAGTTCGATATTAGCGCTCATGTATGTACTGGCGAGAACAACATCTGCGTTCAGGTGTTCCGCTGGAGCGATGCTTCGTACCTCGAGGGACAGGATATGTTCCACATGAGTGGTATGCACCGCGATGTATATCTCTATGCAACACCAAAGACCTTTGTGCGTGACCACTACATAACAAGCACGCTCAATAGCAAATATGATGGTGGTAGCATGAACATTGCCATCGAGGTCGATAACCGTACAGCCGTTGCTGCAAGCAAGACTGTTGAGGCCGAGCTTATAGCTCCCGACGGTGCTGTAGTTGTAACAAAGAACGTTGCGGTTGAGCTTGCCGAGGGTGTAAAGGTTGCCAACTGCGACATCCTGTTCAATAACCTTACTTCGCTTCAGGCATGGTCGGCTGAAAAGCCCAACCTTTACACAGTTGTGGTGCGCCAGAAGGGTGCAGACGGAAACGAAGAGATGGTCTTCTCTACAAAATTTGGTTTCCGCCACATCGAAATCAAGAATGGTGTTGTGCTTATCAATGGTCAGCGTGTCTACTTCAAGGGTGTGAACACTCAGGATACCCATCCGCTTTATGGCCGTACAATGGATGTTGCCACAATGCTCAAGGATATTGAGCTGATGAAACAGGCCAATGTGAACATGGTGCGCGCCAGCCACTATCCACGTGCTGCCAAGATGTACGCAATGTTCGATTACTATGGTATTTATGTAATGGATGAGGCCGATGTGGAGTGCCACAAGAGCTGGAGCGACAAGAAGGACAACAGTATCTCTAACGACCCCACATGGCAGGCGCAGTATGTCGACCGCACCGTTCGTATGGTCATGCGCGACCGCAATTTCCCATCAATAGTGTTCTGGTCGCTCGGTAATGAGTCGGGTGTTGGCGTAAACTTCAATGCGACATATTCTGTAACTAAGGTTCTTGATTCGCGTCCAGTGCATTACGAGGGTTACTCAAATGTGAACTCGGATAAGAATACCGATATGGATTCAAAGATGTATCCAAATCTCGCTTATACAGAAAGCCACTGTAACAGTAGCATCGGTGGTGAGCCTTTCTTCCTTTGCGAGTATGCTCATGCAATGGGTAATGCCGTGGGTAACCTGCAGGATTATTGGGACATCATCGAGGGTAGCAATTATGGTATCGGCGGTTGTATATGGGATTGGGTAGACCAGTCAATCTATGACCCACAGGCTATCAAGAACGGCCAGCTCATGAAGAATGGTTTCCCACATTATACAGCGGGATATGACTATCCAGGTCCTCACCAGGGTAACTTCATGAACAATGGTGTAATTACCGCCGACCGAGCATGGACAGCCAAGTTGACCGAGGTCAAGAAAGTATATCAGTTCGTGAAGTTTACATACAACACAAATAAGATTATTGTAAAGAACAAGTATAACTTTACGAACCTTAAAGAATTCGACGTGCGTTACAGCTTGCTCTGCGATGGTCGAGTGGTAGAAGAGAAAGTAGTTGCTGCGCCATCAGTCGCTCCAGGTGCTCAATCGGCAATTCAGGCGGTGTTCGATACACAAAAGGAGAGCGGTAAGGAGTATTTGGTCAATGTAGAACTTCTTGTTAAGGAGGCGACACCATGGTGCGAGGCTGGCTATCCAATAGCTTCGGAGCAGTTCGTTGTTCAGGAGCGTACAGCGCTTGCTACAGTACAGCCAGCCGATGAGACCCTCACCGTCAATAAGAGCAATGGTGTCTCTGTAACAAACGGTAACATCAGCTTTAAGGTTAACAAGAGCGGCTTCATTACAGAATGGGTTGCAAATGGTGTTCAGGTTGTTGAGCCAGGTAACTATCCAATATATAGCAATGTGCGCTGGATAGAGAACGAGAGCCCTTATGGTGAGCATAATTTTGGCGACAAGAGTGCTTCTATAAATTCGGCGACGGTTTCAAGCGCTCTCTCGGGCGATGGCAAGACATGTAACGTTACTGTTACTGCACAGCACAGCAAGTGCCCTTACGTTATTACATACACTATATATTCGAGCGGCGTGGTGGATATGAACGTGCAGTACACTCCAAATACTAATTCGTTGCGTCGTGTCGGCCTTGATATGCTCTTCCCAGCAGGCTACGAGTATGTAGAGTACTATGCAAAGGGCCCATGGGAGAACTATGTAGACCGTCAGACAGGTTCATTCCTTGGCCGTTATACTACAACAGTTGATGATATGTTCGAGATGTATCCTCACCCACAGTCACATGGTAACCGCATGGCATTGCGTGACCTTACCCTGGTGAACCCCGATAACGGCAATGCGATAAAAATTGAGACCGAAGGACAGGTGTCATTCTCACTTTCACATTACAACCAGGCACAGTATCTCACTCCACAGCTCCATCCATGGGAACTTGTGAAGGATGATGTGGTGTATGCTACATTCGACTACATGCAGCGTGGCTTGGGTAATGGTAGCTGCGGCCCATGGACCGAGCAGCAGTACTACTGCCCAACAGGCAAAGTATCGCACAAGATGCGCATCAGCACAGCTACAGGTGTAGATACAAGCATCGATAAGGTGAGTGTTGCAACCTGTCAAATGAAATGGGATGTCGATTCACAGTCGTTGCTTTGTGCAGGCCTTCCCGAGGGTGCCGAGGTTAGAGTAGTTAATTTCGGTGGTGTTCAGGTGGGCAAATCAGTTGCGGTTAGCGGCCAGGCAGTAGTTGAGCTGTCGGCACAACCAAGAGCACCATATATAGCAATAGTAAAGAGCAATAACGCAGTACGATCACACCCCTTCATCAAGTGGTAATTGCTTTATGTGCATAAAATAATAAGGCCATTCAATTTGAATGGCCTGTTTATTTTATATGCACCGCGCGCTTGGCGTGGGGGTATTTAATTACATCTGTTGGTATTCAGTATGGTTTTACTTCGAAGTAAAAGAGCGAATATATTGGCAAGTTGAAGAAATGCAAGGTAAGGTTTGGAATGGGCGAGATTGATGAGGAGATTTACGAAATGACAAACAAGGATTTGCAAGAAAAACTTGATAACATAGAGCGTGGTTTGGCAGAGTGCAGAAAGAATTTATCGAACCTTGATAGTGAGGTAGATGACATACTTGCAATGTGCTCTAAATTAGATAGTTTATGGCGTGAGGCATCGCTTGAAACTTGCCAAAAACTGCAAAATCTGCTCTTTCCTAATGGAGTTTTGTGGGATAAGGAAAAAGACAATTATCGAACCTTTGATGAGAATGAAGCCCTCTCGATAATCGCTCGATTATCAGTGAATTACAAAAATAAAAAAGAGGAAAATTCTTTCGAATTATCCTCTTTTGTCCAATCGTGCGCGTGATAGGACTCGAACCTACACGTCGCAAAACACCAGATCCTAAGTCTGGCGCGTCTACCAATTTCGCCACACGCGCGACTGTTTTTATCTTTCGGCTGCGAAGGTAGTATAAAAAACTGAATTATCAACCCTCTTTTTCCTCTTTTTTATTATAGTACTCAAAAATAAGGGCTTTTGCTGTTTCAATTATTGTATCACGTCCTTTCTGCCAGTCTTCGCTTGTGATGTCTACTTTAATGTCCGGGTCAATACCGAATTCGGTGTGCCTGTATTTTACATCGAGTGTAGGGCATGCCGACAGACGTACTCTCCATCCGTTGGGCAGTGTGCCGGTGAGCGGCATGCCGCTGCCACCGCCGGTTTTATCGCCTACAATGGCAACGTGTGGCAACTCGCGCATAATCAAAGCGAAATGGTTGGCAGCGCTATAGACGCTTCTGTTTGTGAGTACCACCACGGGGCGCAACCAGCGCGAGCCTTCACTCGGCTCAAGGTAGAGAGGTTCGGGGGTGGAGAAGTCATTGTGTCCTTTGCCTGTCTTGTGCTGCATGTAGCCGTAGTGTAGTTCCTCTTTTATGAATATCGATGCCAACTTCTCGGCAGATGTAATCATTCCGCCGCCATTGCCACGTATGTCCAGGATGATGGCCTTGCACTCCTTCAGGTTGTAGAGCATCAGTGAAAGGTTGTTGGTGCCGAAACTGCCCGAGAAACTCTCTACATATACATATCCGATGCTGTCGGGGAGGATGTTGTATTTTATGCCGTTTGTCATCCTGAAGTCTGTGCCAAGATAGTTTCGCTGTATCGAGTCGCTGAAGTTGATGGGGTGTTTCAATTGCCAGTCCCAATAGTAGCTTGTGCCGAACATTGACGAGAGGTTGACATGTCCGTCTCGCAACTCCCTAAGCATATCGCCCAACAGGTCAAAGAGCATCAGCTCGTCGCGGCATGTGTCGGCTATGGGCTTGTATTTGTCGTAGACGTCATTCCAGTCGAGCCCGAACTCCTCTTCGGCCTGTGCAAAGAAGCAGTAACGTTCGTCAATGAGTTGCCACAGCGCTTCGAAGTTCTCGTTTCCGCAACCTTCGAAATCCTCCTCGCCAATGCAGCTTGTGAGCAGTGCTATGGGTAGAATCAGGTATGTAAGAAATCTTTTTATCATGGTTCTTAATATGGCGAGTATTCGTTCAGTTTATTGTAGCTCTTGACTTTGAATATTGTCCTTGTGAATCCAATGGAGAAGGTGTTGCGGTATATGTGGCAGTTTATGTCGTTTATGCGGCTCTGGTACAGGTCGGCAATGTATGATATGCGTAGTGTAGCGCTGTGGTGCTTGGCTCTCATTGGGATGTCGAGCGAGAGTATGTGACGCCACGAGGGGTTGTTGCCGGGGTGGGTGAATGCTACTACGTTCTTTGCATGTCCAAGCCCGAAAATTTCATAGTAACTTTGCCCGAACTCGGGTGCGAACATTGCGCCAACGAGGGGAATGTCCAGTTGGTAACGTGCGACCCACTCGCTGCGGTGCACCGGGAAATGGTATATTGCCATTCCGCTTGCTGCGAGCGCGGTGCGCAGCTTTGCTGCTGCAGGGTTATTGCCTCCGGCCGGGTTGTAGAGCGCTCCGCCTTCAAGTTGTATCTGTGCTCCGGCAAGTAACGTGAATCCTTTGGCAATTTTAAAAGGGTGGTAGCCGCCCCAATTGTAGCCAATGAGGGCGCAGTATTGCATGTTGCTGCCCTGTATGGCATAACCGGCCGTGATGCTGAGCAGTTTCTGATATTTCCAACAGTAGTTGCCTGTACGTGCATCGCGGAAGGCTTCGTGGCTGTAATTCACTCCAAGCCCTTTGTGATTATAGTTGCTTAGGTAGGTGTCGAGGTTGTTGAGCAATGTGATGCCGAACTGTGAACTTTTTACCACAATACGTTCCGGTATTATGGTGTCTGTAACAACATATTGAGCCCTTGACATTGCCGGCAGTGCCAGCAATGCAAGGGCTGTCATTATGATGTGCGCAATTCTCATTCGTTGTCGCTTTCAAAGAGTGATAGTTGCTCGCCTGTCTCGTTTGCGGGCTCTTCGCTCTCGGGTTCCTCGGGAATCTCCGGTGGGGGCGGGAACTTTGTCGGTTCAAGTTCTATAATCTCGTCAATCTCGTAGGTGGTGAGTCGCTTGCCGCGTGCCTTGTAGCTCTTTACACCAATAAACTCGACAACCTCAATGACCAACGGCTCGCGGAAATTGTCGTTGCCGCCGAACATTACCTGTATGCGCGGGAACGGTGTTTCGCTGAACCAAATGAGTTGGTTGTCCTTGTTCTCGCCAAGGCAGTTCTGACGGCGTGCGCCGGCTTCAAGGGTGAATCGCTTGATGTAAGGATAGCCCTGCTGTGATGCATCGTAGAGTGCAGCACTCCAAACCTTTGCGGGGTCAAACTTCTCAATCACCATCAAATCGTCGTCGAAGTGGTTGTTCAGGTCAACAGGCATGATGTCGAATTCGCCGTTCTTGCGTATTGCAAGTATCTTGTCATCGTTGTGGAACTCACCCAGATATTCGCCATGGTTGTCGAAGTTGATACGCAGGATGTCGCGGTCGAACCACACCTGGCGGCCGCCGAGCGTTGAACTGCCGTGTTTCTTCAGGGTTATGCGCAGTACCTCGTTCTTTGTGAGTATGTTACCCATTGACTGGCGTCCCTTGATGGCTATGGTGCTGAAATCCTCCTCTATGATTGAGTTCCTGAGCCTTGGGTTGGGGCGCAGCATCACCTTTATTATCTCGGCCTCGCCGTTGGGGTTGGCTGTGAAGTATGCAATCTTTGAACCGGGTGTACCCTGTGTGAGGTCGTACTCACGGTCACGCGTCATGCCGGTGGCGGCAAAACGCTTTATGTAGTGTATGCCGTTCTTGCCGTCGCGGTAAACAACGTTATATATGGTACGCTTGTCGTTCTTCTTGAACACATCGACATATATGACATTCTTGCCCACGAACAGTTTCTCGCTCACCTTTACTATCTTGTACTTTCCGTCCTTGTAAAAGAGGATTATGTCGTCGATGTCCGAGCAGTTGGTGACGAACTCGTCCTTCTTCAGTGATGTACCGATGAATCCCTCGGCGCGGTTTATGTATAGTTTCTGGTTCGCTTCCACAACCTTTGCTGCCACAATGGTGTCGAAGTTGCGTATCTCGGTCTGGCGCGGGTAGCGTGCACCATATTTCTCCTTGAGCATTGTGAACCATTTGATGGTCACGGCGGTCATTTGTCCAAGCTGCTTGTCGATGTCGGCAATATCCTTCTTGAGGCGCGCAATCAGTTCCTCGGCTTTCTCTTTGTTGAAACGCAGGATGCGTGCCATCTTAATCTCCATCAGACGCAACAGGTCGTCGCGGGTTATCTCGCGTATGAAGTCCTTCTTGTATGGTTCAAGGCGGGTGTCAATGTGTGCAAGTGCACTGTCCATGTCGGGTGCCTGCTCAAACTCCTTGTCCTTGTATATGCGCTCCTCAATGAAGATGCTTTCGAGTGATGCAAAGTGCAATTGCTCGAGCAACTCGCCTTTTTTGATTTGAAGTTCAAGACGCAACAGCTCCTTGGTGCTGTCGACCGAGCGGCGCAACAGCTCGCTCACGGTAAGGAACACCGGTGTCTGGTTGTCGATTACGCAACAACATGGGGTAATACTAATTTCGCAGTCGGTGAAGGCATAGAGTGCATCGATGGTCTTGTCGCTCGACACTCCCGGTGCAAGCTGCACCAGAATCTCCACCTTGTCCGATGTGTTGTCGTCAATCTTGCGAATCTTTATTTTGCCGTTGTCAACAGCTTTCAGTATGGATTCAATCACCAACGGAGTCGTCTTTCCAAAAGGTATTTCAGTGATTGTCAGTGTCTTGTTGTCATCGGACTTCGTTATCTTTGCACGGATGCGTACGCGGCCGGTGCGGTCGCCGTCGTGGTAGCGCGAAACGTCAATGCAACCGCCTGTCTGGAAGTCGGGGTACAACTGGAACTCTTCGTTCTTCAGGTATGAAATGGCTGCGTCGCACACTTCGTTGAAGTTATGCGGCAGAATCTTTGACGACAGGCCCACGGCAATACCCTCAACGCCATGTACCAACAGCAACGGGAATTTCACAGGCAGGGTGATTGGCTCCTTGTTGCGGCCGTCGTACGACAGTTTCCACTCCGTAGTCTTGGGGTTGAACACCACATCGTGTGCAAAGTGCGACAGGCGTGCCTCTATGTATCGGGGTGCAGCAGCCGAGTCACCGGTGAGTATGTTACCCCAGTTTCCCTGGCAGTCAATGAGATAGTCCTTCTGTCCCATCTGCACCAATGCACCGGCAATAGATGCATCGCCGTGCGGGTGGTACTGCATGGTGTGTCCCACAACGTTCGCTACCTTGTTGTAGCGTCCGTCGTCGAGTTCGCGCATTGCGTGCAGAATGCGTCGCTGCACAGGCTTCAAACCGTCGTAAAGGTGTGGTACCGCGCGCTCAAGGATAACGTATGAGGCATAGTCCAGGAACCAGTTGCGGTACATGCCTGTCAACTTGTGCCTAATGCCGTCAGTCTCGTGGTACTGGCTATGTTCGGCAGTCTCACCATCTGCGCTTGCAGCGGTGTTCTCGCCGGCGTTCACGTCGTTGATATTCTCGTCAAATTCGTCGTTGTAATCCATAGTCTTGCAATGAGCTGTATGCTCTGCTGTTGTTCGGTTTTAGGATGTTGTATCAATTAATCTGCGAATATACACAAAATTAACGAAATAATGAAATTTTGATTGATTTTGGGCTTATTGATAACGTTTCGCGCCAGGCAAGGCAAGCTTCTCGGGGTATTCCGTCGCGCGGTCATAAAAAGGCTCTTGCTTTGAAAAATGGCTGAGTACACCCATTATTCTCGTTTATTTGTCATTATATTTTAATGTTTTTGCAATAAACAGCCGAATTAGTCAAACTTTTTCCCTGAAAATT
>JAZRGF010000150.1:0-7883 GCA_045644005.1 Bacteroidaceae bacterium
GCAACCTTCTCCATGAGCGCCTTTGAGATACCCATTGCGTTGATGGGGTATGCAGCCTTGTCGGTTGAGAGAACAACTACATTCTTTACGCCATGCTCAATAGCCGAAAGTAGTACATTGTGTGTACCGATTACGTTGGTCATGGTAGCCTCCATTGGGAAGAATTCGCACGATGGCACCTGCTTCAAAGCTGCAGCGGCAAAAACGTAGTCTACGCCACGCATTGCAACATCAACCGACTCGCGGTTGCGCACATTACCAATGTAGAATTTTACTTTAGGGTTCTGTAACGCATGACGCATGTCATCCTGCTTTTTCTCATCGCGACTGAAGATACGAATCTCTTTAATGTCGCTGTCAAGGAAACGACGCAATACAGCGTTGCCGAAAGAACCTGTACCGCCTGTAATCAAAAGGACTTTGTCTTTGAAAATTGACATAGGATAATATTTTATGTTTATACTAATATTTTATACTTTGCTAATATAAAAATGCAAAACACCTGCTTTTGCTATAATACGCACCAAAGCTATGATACGTTCAATATGCAAATGTAGCATTATTTTTATATTATTTCAAAAAACTGGAACTTTTTAGGTAAAAATGCTTTTTTTACAATGATGCTGGTGCAATCAACAAAATGCCACATGTAGTTGAAGATAATGTACCAATGTTTCGCCAAATCAGTGACTTGGCAAACCAGGCAGCCCACAGGGCCGTTGACACAGAAGTGAATTTTTACAGCCCAGGCAAAATATCTTTTGATGAAAATAGCACCCATTGTTTATATATTAACCATAAATGCCGAAAAAGGTTTGTAAAACTGGTCGCTCTTTATGTAATGCTCTTTAGCTCGCAAAAAGTGTGGGGTAGGGTGAAGCGGTTTTTTGTGATTATAGTGTAATGATGCCTCAAAAACTAAACCAAACGATGATATTAGCTAATGAAAAAATACGTTTTTAGAGTGATGTTGCTTATTTTTTATAAATTTAAATAGCTCCTTGAATCATTATCATTATATTTGTACTATAATGATTTTGCACAATCATTGTGGAAGGTGTTTATTTTCTCTCTCAGATATTCAGGCCCAAAAAGAACGAGACAAAATTAAGGCAACTAGGCTAAACAAATGTAATACAAGAATGTAAAAAAGGAAAGCTATGGGCAGAATAGATTATTTTGAGAGAGGCCTGGAACTCTATGACTGCAAGAACTATAAGGATGCTGCCGAATGTTTTTTGCTGAGCATAGTCAAAGAACACTCAAACGCCGCAGAAGCATGGCTTGGACATTGCTACGAGCAGGGGCTGGGAGTGGGAAAGGAGCTGTTACTGGCAAAGGATCTGTACCAAACCTCATTATACTACACTGGGTACTCTCAAAAAAGAGAAGGGTTATGGGCATGGGTACACGGGCGTCTGGAACAGCTTAAGGACATACCCTTTTGCGGTAGCATAGTCCAGTTCATTGATGGTATTGGCAATGTAAAGATAATAAGGAATATTAACGGCCCCAGCACACCGCAACTGCGATACAACATTAACGAGGCTGTTGTAAGCACAAACAAGCAAAGCAGCATTGTCGAGATGTTGCACTTTGCCAGTGAAACCATTGCACACCTGAACAAGGCGTGGACATGCGACGGCAAGAGCCGTTTCTTTGACGGCTACACACTCAACACCCACCATTTTAGGTTATTGGTCACAAGGGGCGACAGCGATGCCTACCACACACGTCTCGATGGCCGTGACTGCTACGTTACGTTCCCCCGTAGTGCCGACCTCAATTATATCTATGTGCAGGAAACTATACTCAAGAAAGTGAGGGATGTCATATACAAACGCGCTCAGATTGTTATACCTCAGGTGCTGCAAAGAGTGTCGGAACGCATAAACGTTCCATACAGGAGGTGCATCGTTGTCAAGACAATCAGGGACGCGATAGCAACATACTTTTCCAGCACCCGCGATGTTGAATTTAGTACCACGTGCATACAGCTGCCCGAAAAGTCCCTCGAGTCACTCTGCATCCACGAACTCACCCACAGTTTTGTTAATGGACACGGCAAGGATTTCTATGACAAGATGCAGGAACTGGGCGGCCGCGAGATGTGCGACCTGAACAAAAACCTATGGAAAGAAAACATGTGGCCATATCTTAATATTTAACCAACGTCTCAACAATACACCAGCCGATGGGCGAATTATGTTGATGATACAAAAAGAATAAGATTTTATGAAAATAGAAGTAAATCCACGGGAAACCGCACGCGCCGAGGCCTTTGACCTTTGGATGACCTCACCCATGCCAATGGTGACATTAACCAAAACATTCAATGTCGGTAAATTACTGAAAGCAAGCAAACGCACAGGTGTCAAATTTAACACCCTGCTATGTTGGTGTATAGGAAAGGCTGCAAGCAACATAAAGGAGTTCTATCTTTTGCCCGAAAAAGACAAGCTCTTCAAATATGACAGTTTAGCCATCAACGTAATTGTTAACAATAGCAAGGGAGGTATCAATTCTTGTGATATCGCATACACCGATGACATCGAACAATTCGCCAAGGAATACAACCAGTTGACTACGCAGGTTGCTGCTGAGTGCCAAAGCTCATTCCTTGAGGATAGCATGATTATTGGAACATCTGCAATGATAGAGACGGAATTGGATTGTATTATAAACCAATACACCGATAAGTTCTGTAATCCCATGCTCATGTGGGGAAAATATCGTAAGCAATGGTTTAAAACAATATTGCCGATATCGTTCCAATTTCACCATGTTCAGATGGATGGCGGGCATGGTGCTAGATATTTAGAGCAACTCCAAAAAGTGATTAATGAATTATAGTAATTCTGATACTAGGAATCTATTATAAATTTATGCTAGCATACACATACATATAATTTGGTAAATTCGAATTTATTGACATACCAAAGCTTAAGTTGCAATGCCGCGGATGCCATTGCATCTCGTTGCAGCCCATTGCAAACTAGGCGAGATATTTTTATTGAAGAGATTAAAACATAAATAAATCCCGAAAGTTAGACTCGACTTTCGGGATTTATTTGTCTATTTTTGTGGAATTTATGTTGCTATTGGTGTGCGTTAGCGTTTATTAGTGGGGCATTAGAGGGCATTAGTTGCTTGCCGATGTAGAGTTTTTATTTTTCCACACAGAATGTAAAATGTCGAATTTAGCCAATTGGTATTCAGTGTGTTACAAAATTCCCCTGAAGGACAAAAGTTTATTCGGGGGACAGACAGGGGACTGCATTTTCGGTTTACTAATCAATTAGATTTTTTTATCTCTTATATATTTGTAAAAGGAGAATTTTTTATTTACTTTTGTATTAACAATTTTGTTAAACAAATTTGTTTAATCGCGGAATTATGGATAACCAAGAAAAGCAAAACAAAGAGCAACAGATACTTGCGGCGGCGGAGCAGGAGTTCTTGACCAGGGGTTATGATGGTGCCCGTACCACCTCGATAGCGCAGGCGGCGGGTGTGACGCACGCGATGTTACACTACTACTTCCGCACCAAGGAGCAACTTTTCGAGCGCATCGTGGATGAGAAGTTCGAAACTATGTCACACTCAATGTTTGCCATAATGGGCGACCCGTCGTTGCCGATTGTTGAGCGCATCAAGGGTGGCATTGAGGCGCACTTTGACTTTGTTGCACAGAACCCGCTATTGCCACGATTCATCATCAACGAGATTATCTCACGCCCCGAGCGTTACGATGTATTATACAAACGCGTAGGTGCTATTATTGATAATGTATATCGCGGTCTGCAGTCGGAAATTAACCGCTCGGCAGAGCGTGGCGAAATCGAAAAAGTTGATATCAAGATGCTGTTTATCAGCATTATGTCGCTCAATATCTTCACTTTTCTTGCCTATCCATTTATGGAGCCGCTAATGGGAGAGTTGATGGTCAACCGCGAGCGATTCCTCGCAGAGCGCAAGGCCGAGAATATCGAAACGATTTTACGAAGAATCAAAAAGCAGTAAGATATGAAACAGTTTTTTCTAACACTATTTGCCGTGGTTTGTACTGCCGCTTCGAGTGGTCTGTCGCTCGAGGAGTGTCGTCACTTGGCTCGGGAGCACTACCCCGAAATCAGGCAGTACGACCTAATCGCGCAGACCGAGCAGTACAATCTCTCGAATGCAGCCCGTGCGTGGATTCCGCAGGTTACATTGTCGGGGCAGGCTACATATCAATCGGCTACACCTACTTACCCCGAGGCCTTCAACACGATTTTGCAGGCCAGCGGGATTGAGATGGCAGGCATCAGTCGTGACCAATATAAGATTGCGGTTGATGTGTCGCAACACATTTGGGATGGCGGAAAATCGAAGGCCGACAAAGCCATTGCCGAGGCCGAGGCCGAGGAGCAGCGCAATCGTGTTAATGTGTCGCTCTACAACTTGCAGTCGAGGGTGGATAACTTATATTTTGGAATATTGTTGCTCGATGAGCGTAAGGCGCAGACCGAGGCTCTGATTGAGGTGCTTGCAAGCAATCTGGCCCGTCTGCAAACATATTATAAAAATGGTGTTGCTATGCAAGCTGATGTCGATGCGGTGGAGGCGGAGCTGCTCTCTGCTCGACAGACGCTCGGTCAGGTGGAGTCGTCGCGTACGAGCTATCGTCGTATGTTAGAGGTGTTTATCGGGCAACCGCTCACTTCTGAACATTTGGAGCGCCCAGCAATGGTTGAGCTAAAATCACGCACCTCGGCACGCCCCGAATTAGCACTTTTCGAGGCACAAGAAAATAAGTTGGCGGCTCAGCGCAAGGCGATAAATACCTCGTTGATGCCCAGATTCTCGGCATTTGCACAGGGCTACTACGGATACCCTGGAATGGATATGTTCAAGAATATGGTTTCGTCGGATTGGTCGCTCAATGCCATTGTCGGCGTGCGTATGTCGTGGAATATAGGTGCATTTTACACCAAGCGCAACAACCTCGAAAAACTTAACGCAGCGCAAAAGCAGATTGCCGTACAACGTGATGTATTCCTCTTCAATACCCAAATGCAGACTACGCAGGACGATGGCGAGATAGCGCGACTTCGCAAAGCTATCGAGGATGATAACCGCATTGTTGAACTGCGTCGCAGGGTGCGTATGGCAGCAGAATCGCAACTGGAAAACGGAGTGATTGACGCGACCGATTTGCTGCGTAAAATCACCGACGAAACCTCTGCAACGCTCGCTCGCAGCACTCACGAAATAGAACTTTTGCAAGCAATTTACAGACTTAAAACAACATTAAATCAATAAGATATGAAACGAATTGTATATATTGCCGCAGTGGTGCTCGCCGTATCGTGCGGCACCGAGGCGGAGTTTGATGCACAGGGCACGTTCGAGGCTACTGAAGTTGTTGTATCGTCGGAAGCTACGGGTCGAATTCTCAATTTTGAGGTTGAGGAGGGTATGGCTGTCGAGGCCAACCAGATGGTTGGTGCGATTGACAGCGTGCAACTACACTTGCAGCGCAAGCAACTTGTGGCTCAGCAGTCGGCATTGCTCGACTCACGACCTGATGTGAAGAAGCAGGTGGCGGCGTTGCGCGAGCAGATAGCAAAGCAGAATGAGGAACTTCGTCGCGTGGAAAATATGCTCAAAGATGGTGCTGCGACCAAAAAGCAGAAAGATGACATTGAGGCGCAAATAAAAATTTTGGAGAGACAACTCGAAGCAACGCACTCAACGCTCGACAAGAACACCTCAACCATTAACAACAACTCGGCCGCTTTGGAGGCACAAATTGCCGCCCTTGACGACCGCATCTCAAAGTGCCGCATTATCTCGCCCGTCGGTGGTACCGTGTTGGTTAAGTATGCCGAGGCGGGCGAGTTGGCATCTGTAGGAAAACCTCTGATGAAGATTGCCGACCTGGACAATATCTATCTGCGCGCCTACTTCACCTCTGACCAGCTCGCAAAGGTTAAGTTGGGCGATGAGGTGAAGGTTGTTGCCGACTTTGGCGGTGAGGAGCCATATGACTACACAGGTCGCGTTGCGTGGATTTCGTCGGAGAGTGAGTTCACGCCCAAAACAATTCAGACAAAGGATTCGCGTGCCAACCTGGTCTATGCTGTAAAAATTGCCGTTGAAAATGATGGTCGATTGAAGATTGGGTTGGCGGGCGAAGTGGTTTTGTAGTATGGGTGCTATTGATGTACATAACCTCTCCAAGAGTTACGGCAAGGTGCGGGCACTCGATGGTGTGTCGTTCTCGGTCGAGCGGGGCGAATTGTTCGGACTTATCGGTCCTGACGGGGCAGGTAAGACCACGCTTTTTAGACTACTCACTACGCTCATTAATCCCGATGAGGGCAGTGCTACGGTCGATAGTTGCGATATAAAGAAAGATTACCTTGCCATCCGAAAGCGTGTAGGTTATATGCCCAGCCGTTTCTCGCTCTATCCCGACTTGTCGGTTGAGGAGAATCTACAATTCTTTTCTGCTCTGTTTGGCGTTACTGTCGAAGAGTCGTATGACCTTATAGCGCCTATCTACAAGCACATAGAACCATTCCGCACACGCCGTGCAGGCAAACTCTCGGGAGGTATGAAACAGAAACTTGCCCTCTCGTGTGCCTTGATTCATCGTCCAAGCGTATTGTTCCTCGACGAGCCGACAACGGGTGTTGATGCTGTGTCGCGTAGCGAGTTTTGGGATATGCTTGCCGATTTGAAGGAGCGTGGAATAACCATACTCGTATCTACACCATATATGGACGAGGCGAGCCGTTGCGACCGCGTAGCCCTCTGCAATGAGGGGCGTATTTTAGGTATCGACACGCCCACAGGCATTGTGCAGGGTTTTGATAAACCTCTCTACGGCATTAGCGCCAAGAATATGTTTGCCCTGCTGGAAAGGGCACGCTGCGAAGAGGGCGTGGAGGATTGTTATCCCTTTGGCGAAAAGCACCATCTGGTTGCCGCAGAAGGCTTTGACAAGGAGAGATTTAAGGCGGCACTTTCCGATGTAGAGGGCGTGGAGATTGTGAGTGCAGAGCCGACAATCGAGGATATGTTTATAAAACTGATGAGGAGATGAACGACATAGTAATTTCTGTACGCGAGCTTACCAAGCGATTTGGCGACTTTACTGCCGTTGACCGCATCTCGTTTGATGTGCGCCGAGGCGAGATTTTCGGTTTCCTCGGAGCAAACGGAGCGGGCAAAACGACCGCTATGCGTATGCTCTGCGGCTTGAGCTTTCCCACATCGGGCAGTGGCACCGTTGCGGGCTACGATGTGATGCGCGAGGGTGAGCAGATTAAGCGACATATCGGCTATATGAGTCAGCGATTTTCGCTCTACAACGACCTTACGGTGTGGGAGAATATGCGTCTGTTTGCGGGTATATACGGTTTATCCAAAACCCAAACCAAGGAGCGTGCCGCGGAGTTGCTTGAGCGTCTGAATTTCTCGTCGGAGCGCAACACTTTGGTTGGCGCTTTGCCACTCGGCTGGAAGCAGAAACTATCGTTTGCCATTGCCACGATTCACCGCCCCGAGGTGGTCTTTTTAGACGAGCCGACGGGTGGCGTTGACCCCGTGACACGCCGTCAGTTTTGGGAGATGATATATGAGGCTGCCGAGGGTGGTACGACCATCTTCGTCACCACACACTATATGGACGAGGCGGAGTACTGCTCGCGCGTTTCGATTATGGTCGATGGCGAGGTGCGAGCACTCGATACCCCAGCCCGCCTGAAACAACAATTTGCCGCAGAGTCGATGGACGAGGTGTTCCGCACGCTGGCTCGTGGCGCACAAAGAGGAGAGTAAGCTATGAAACAGAACTTTGGCTCATTCGTAAAAAAGGAGTCGTTGCATATACT
>JAZRGF010000151.1:0-4259 GCA_045644005.1 Bacteroidaceae bacterium
TCTGCCATAAATTTTTGAGTTTATTGTTTGTTGATAAATAAAAAATGTTTAGCTAATCACACGTTGGGTACTGCATCCGAAAATGCATGCTCAACTAATTTGCAAATATAACAAAAATGTTTTTACCACGAAATTTAAAAGGGGAAATATGTCGTAATAAACTAAAAATTTTAAGTTCAACTGTTAAAAATGGATTTTATAGTGATTTTTGCCATATCTTTGTATTAAAATTTGTAATTTGCAGTAGTTTGCACCCTTGTGGGGTGTCTCTGTTCCCTTTATGAAAATTTATATACGATTATAATGGCAAGAAAAAAGAAAGAGTTGCCGCTGCTTGAGCGGATTGAGATTACCGGTGTTGCGGCCGAGGGCAAGGCGCTTGCTCGTGTCAACGATCTGGTTGTTTTTGTGCCCTATGTTGTGCCGGGCGATGTGGTGGACCTGCAGGTGAAACGCAAGAAACACAGCTATGCCGAGGCCGAGGCTGTCAAGTTTCATGAGTATTCACAAGAGCGCGATGTGCCCTTCTGCAAGCACTATGGTGTCTGTGGCGGTTGCAAGTGGCAGTGTCTTGCATATGAGCACCAGCTCAAGTATAAGCAGCAGCAGGTTCACGATGCCCTGAAGCGCATTGGTAAGGTTGAGCTGCCCGAGATTATGCCAATTCTTGGTTCGGTGCAGACCCGCGAGTACCGCAACAAACTGGAGTTTACCTTCAGCAACAAGCGTTGGCTCACATGGGAAGAGGTTGAGGCCGGAACAAAGTACGATAATATGAATGCGCTTGGTTTCCACATCCCCGGTGCCTTTGACAAGGTACTCGACATTGAGGAGTGTGCTCTCATGCAGGGCTTGAACAACCGTTTGCGCAACGGTATCAGGGAGTTTGCCATCAAGGAGAATATTCCGTTCTATGATTTGCGTTCTCATTCGGGTGTGTTGCGCAGCATGATGTTGCGTACCTCTACAACCGGCGAGGTGATGCTTCTTTTGCAGGCGAGAGTAGAGTGTGAGAATGACAAGGTTCAGCTTGAAAAAACTTTACAATATGTTTCCGGCGAGTTCCCCGAGGTTACCTCATTGCTCTATGTCATCAACAATAAGTGCAACGATACCTTCGGCGACCTTGAGGTGGTGACATATAAGGGTACCGATGTCATTTATGAGGAGATGGAGGGGCTGCGCTTCAAGGTGGGTCCCAAGTCGTTCTACCAGACGAACAGCAAACAGGCTTATAATCTTTACAAGGTGGCGCGCGAGTTTGCTGCGCTCACCGGCAATGAGGTGGTGTATGACCTTTATACCGGCACCGGAACAATCGCCAACTTTGTTGCACGCAATGCCAAGAAGGTGATAGGTGTGGAGTATGTGGAGGATGCAATCATAGATGCACGTATTAATGCCGAACTTAACGGCTTTGACAACCTTACATTCTTTGCCGGTGACATGAAGGATATTCTTACACGCGATTTCATTAGTGAGCATGGTATGCCCGACGTTATCATAACCGACCCTCCACGCGCGGGTATGCATAACGATGTGATTGATACAATTCTCTTTGCAGCTCCAAAGCGCATTGTCTATGTAAGCTGCAACCCTGCAACCCAGTCACGCGATTTGCAGCTGCTCGATGTGGATTATAAGGTGGTGGCTGTTCAGCCTGTCGATATGTTCCCTCATACACATCACGTAGAGAATGTAGTGCTGCTTGAACGTAGAGAAGTTAAATGATTTTAATTTATGATAATATGCAACGCAAAATAAAAAGCCTGCTTACATTTAAGGTTGTTGAGCCTGCACAGCTCATTGCTTTCATTATGGAGAAGATGCATGGCATGAGTCGCAATAGAGCAAAAGCTTTAATCAGCAATAGGGTAGTCCTTGTAAATAATGCAATTACCACTCATCCGCTTGCAGAGCTCAAGCCTGGTGATGTGGTGCAGCTCGACCGTTCAAAACACAAGAAATCGTTCCATTGCAAGGAACTGGATATTGTTTTCGAGGACCCGTACCTGTTTATAATAGATAAGCACCCCGGTTTGCTCTCTATGAGCAACAATTCGCGCCAGCAGACAGTGCAGACTGTACTCAATCGCTACCTTGAAAAAGGTGGTGGCCGCAATACCTCGCACCTGGTGCATCGTCTTGATCGCGATACCTCTGGTCTTATGGTTTATGCCAAGGATGTGCAGACCCAGCAATCGCTTATCAACAGCTGGCAGCAGCTTGTAAGCGACCGTAGATACCTTGCTTTAGTTGAAGGTGAGTTTGAACAGACACGTGGACGCATACAATCATGGCTTACCGAGGATAAGAAGTTTGTAACACATTCAAGTCCAGTTGATAACGGTGGAAAATATGCGGTGACACATTATAATGTCTTGGCTTCGTCTAACGGCTATTCGCTTGTGGAGTGTGAACTTGAAACAGGTAGAAAGAACCAGATTCGCGTTCACATGGCCGATCTTGGCCACCCTGTTGTCGGTGACCGCAAGTATGGCAGTGCCGAGGATCCTATGCGCCGTCTTGGCTTGCATGCCTACATGCTCTGCTTTACTCATCCGGTAACAGGAAAGCACATGCGTTTTGAGACACCGGTGCCTTTCTGTTTCGAGAAGCTGTTGAAGGGAGAGTAAAATGATATAATGATATGGCTGTTGTTCCCGATGTCTGATTTCGGGTCAGCAGCCATTTTAAAAGTGATGTTATCGCAGTTTGTCCATACGTGTTTTGCAAATTGTCATGTCGAACAAACGTGAGACATCTCTGTGTCGATTTAGAGATTCCTCGTCGCTCCGCTCTGTCGGGAATGATAATGGTTTCCCGGGTCAACAGCTTTTTTAACCTCAAACTCCTCTCCCATGAAGCGTTCGATTTTCTTCTCATTGTTGTTGCTTGTTCCGCTGCTGTCATTTGCTCAGTCGCAGGGCGGCGGTGTGGTGCTCGAGGCTCCGCGCACCTATAAAAGGATATCGGGTGATTCTGTGCGTCTGCGTGCAAGCAAGGCGGCAGAGATTGAGAAGATGGCGCAAAAGACGTTGACAGGAATTATGCAGGCCAATGAGCGTAACAGGCGAGCCGCTGCGCGTGAACTGGCGCGCAAATACAAGCTCGGCGACCGCGTGATAGTGCGTGGCGATAGTGGGCGCGATGTCAGGAGTCTGGCTAATGCTTTGGTTAAAAAACTTTACATCAAGCCCGAAGATATCATTCCTACTTTTGACAATGGTGCCTTGTTCGACGGTGCGCTTTACAACGCGCTGCTGCGCTTTCAGAAAGATAAGGTGTTGCCTGCCGATGGCAGGGTTACTGATGAGGTTGTAAAAGAGTTGAAAAAACGTAAATGATAAATGGGACAGCGCGCTGTCCCATTTATCATTTACGTTTTTGTTGTCATTTCCTGATGACTATAGGTTTTATCCTGAGCAAGTCCTTGAGTTCCTTGTATGCCTGGGTGTTGCTGCAACCCACCAACATTGTCTTCTCGCCAACCTTCTTGCACTCGATGATGCACTGGTCGCGGTTTAGAATCCATATGTTGTTCTTCTTGTCTATGGTGATGTGTATAGCAAGTTCTCCCTCGTATCTCTCAAGTTGCATACTGCTGTATACAGTGCTTACCTGTCTGTCGCCATATTTTATGTCGATGTGTCCATTGGTGTCGAGGCTGATGCTGCAGCCATATTCAGTCAGTCTGTAATTGTTGTTTCTTTTTGCAATGAATGTATTCCGGTAGTCGAATTTGTAGTTGTAGTTGCCGACGTTCTTTGCCGATGTGTCGTAAATTGCAGCTGTTGTGTAGCCGCCTCGCCAGCTGCTGTTGTCGTTCTTGGTTATTATAAAGCGTTCCTCTGTTGTCTTGGGTACCAGTACTGTGTTGTACTTGCTTTTCAGGATAAAATGTGTGTTGTCCTCACCAACCTCGTCAAACTCGGCCCACAATCCACGTTTCATGTTTGGGCGATACTCTTTCCATTTGCCGTTGCCGCGTACAAAATAACCTTCATATTCGGTGCTTGTACCCTTGTAGCAATAGAACAGTCCATTGCCGTCGGGACACATGGGGTATACACTGATTGTGTTGTAGACTACTTGCCAATTACCATTCTTCTCGCGGTCCACGAAAATTTTGTCACACGCCAGCTTGGGAACCGATACGCGGCAACGTTTGCTGTCGAGGAAGTAGAATGTGTCGTTCTCATTGTACTGCTTGTATTCGTTCCATGGCTCGGCCTTGTCCTGTGGACGGTATTCGGTCC
>JAZRGF010000152.1:0-2445 GCA_045644005.1 Bacteroidaceae bacterium
GTAGATTATCTCAAGGCATGGGAATACTATGACAAGGGAGCGCGGTTCAACATGGCAAACTGCTACGAGAAGATGTATGACATGCTCAACTGCAACGAAGTGACAGGTGACAACAGGGAAGAGACCATGTATGTCTACGCTATACTGGGTGCCAGACTCCATAGCAAAAGGATGATAGTGGAGACCGTGTCGGCATACAACAGAGGGCTGTTGACACAGTTTGCCGCAGAGATTGAGATGTATCACATTCCCGCCTACAATGCCATCCCCGATGACGAGGAACTCGACGACGAGGATGATGAGTACCCCGACGACGATGGCAGATACGACGCTTGGGCATAAATTATAAAAAGAGAACGGACTATGGCAATCAACATCAACATACAACCGACAAACGAGGACCTCACCGGTAAAAGCCATTGGTGGGGATTCCCCGACCTCCCCGACAACGTAGAGTGGCCTAGCCTTGAGGAGGATTATCTGCTTACCTTCATTGGCCAGATACGCCTGGAGGATATTGCACACCTTGACCCCGAAGGAGCGCTGCCACACAAGGGCATGCTATGGTTCTTTGCCAACCTGGACTATTTCCTGGGCGAGGACGATGCTCCATGCAGCGGAATGGGAGAATGGGAAGAGAGAGAGTTTAAGGTTATATACTCCGAGGAGTGTGAAAAACTGAACACACACCAATACTATTGGGAGGACGGTTCACCGGCCGTATTGCCTGCCGAGGGTATGGAGTTCGAGGAGTGTGATACCGAAGCCTTCGGGTTCAAGCTTCTTGGCATGCCGGCGATGACCGAGGGGTACGAGAATGAAAACGAGGGAATGATATCGCTGTTGCAGCTCGACGAGGATGACCGCTGGCATCTGCGTTTCTTCGACTGCGGCACAATAAACTTCATGATGCCCGTCGAGAGCCTTAAGCTGCGCGACTTCTCAAAAGTATCGCTCTACCTCCACTCATCATGACATAGCCCTACATATACAGACAACAGTAGACAAATACAATTGGAGCCTGAGAGTCAATGACTTTCAGGCTCCAATTGTATAACATTATTATGTATTACTTTACCTCCTTAATGAGGTACACAATCACCGGCAAATGGTCGCTGTAGCCATTGAGCCATACACCACCGGCATGCGTACGCTTGGTATTTCCCTTGTAGCGTCCCTTCTGCTGGAACATATAACTGCGCGAGAAGATCTCGGCCTTGTAAAACGTCAATTCAGAACGGCCGGCACCCAACAGGTTTCCGCTTACAACAACCTGGTCAAACAGATTCCACTTGCCCTTGTACTTCAACGTCCCCACCCCATTCTTGCGCAGGATATTCCACCAAGGGTTGTAGAGGTCGCTTGGCGCCTTGACCTCCTCTCTCTCACGCACTGCACCAAGGCAGGTCTTCACGCTCTTGTCATCGGGGTCGTCGTTCATATCGCCCATAATTATCACCTTGGTATCGGGCATAGCTGCCATGATAGAATCCTTGAGCTCACGTACAAGCACGCCTGCACGCTCACGAGACGATGACTTTGTATAACGCGATGGCCAGTGGTTTACAATAATGTGCACCACCTCGCCACCCATGTCACCGCTCACAATGAGAAAGCCACGTGTCTTGTAGGTTGTGTCATTATCAACTGTTGTGTATGGCGCAAGTTTTGCATCGATGGGCTTGAAAAGTTTTGGATTATACAACAATGCGCAATCGACACCGCGACTATCCGGCCCCTCGAAGTGGACAAAATCCCAACAGCGTGAAGCAAGCACCTCGTGCTTCACCAAATCCTCAAGAACACGTGAATTTTCAATTTCGGACACGCCAACCGCAGCCATACCCTCGGGCAACAAGCCCGTTCCCATCTCATTGAGCACTGTTGCCATGTTTTTAAGTTTGTTGGTATACTTCAACGTACCCCACCTGTTTACTCCATCGGGCAGGAACTCATAGTCATTCTTGCCTTGGTCATGGATGGTGTCAAAAAAGTTCTCAAGGTTGTAGAAGCCTACACTGTACACCTCACACTTTTTATGGTTCTGAGCCTGAGCCATAAATATTGCCGCAAAAAGCATCACCAACAGCAACAAACATTTATTTACCCTCATTGAAATCTTTGTTTTATTATCTTGTGCCGTTAAAATTAATATAATTATTGGAAAAAATGTTTTGTTTTTATCAATTTTACAACTACTTTCGCAAACCTCACGAAAAGGACTCCCTCCCATTCATACATCGAGGGGGATGAGTAATATAAAAACAGGAATATTTCAATAAAAAAACATAAATAAGACAATACAATTATGGCACAGATGAATTTTGGCGGCGTGGTTGAGAACGTAGTGACACGCGAGGAATATCCATTGGCTAAGGCTTTGGAGACATTGAAGGACGAGACTATTGCAGTCATTGGTTATGGTGTACAGGGCCCCGGCCAGTC
>JAZRGF010000153.1:0-4492 GCA_045644005.1 Bacteroidaceae bacterium
TATCGAGTGCAAAGTTTCCGCTAAGCAAGCAAGTCTTTTTCATGATTGTCAGTTTTTAAGTCCGTCCTTAAATTTTTGTTTCTGGTTCTTTATCTATTACAAATATAATGTTTTGTTGTGACAATAAAAACAACATCGCTCGCAAAATGCGTTCACTCCGGGAGCGATGTGCAGTATAACAGTTTAGAAGCCTACGCGGGGACGGTTTGGCGCACAACGGCCCAAGTTCTCCTGCTTGCAGTAGAGACGCAGCTTCTCCAGCGAAGGAGCCTCGTTGTACAGCACCTTGTCCACAAACTGCTTGCGCATCACGTTCTCAATCTGTCCGCCACTGAGGTCGAACTCACCCGCCAGCACAGCAGCATCGTCATCGCTGAGCTCACCAATCATCGATTTCCAGATGTGAGCCTTTGTAGCCACATCGGGCTTATGGAACTCCACCTTGTATATGAAGCGGCGCTCAAAGGCACTGTCCATGTTGGTCGCAAGGTTGGTGGTGGCTATGAGAATGCCGTCGAGCTTCTCAATCTCCTCAAGGATAATGTTCTGTATGGCATTCTCCATCTTGTCGACACTGCGGCCCACATCGCTGCTTCGCTTGCTTATTATGGCATCGGCCTCGTTGAAGAGGAGTATGGGCTTAACCTCGCACTTCTCGCAGTAGCTCCTGTAACGGCGGAAGATGTTGCGGATGTTCTTCTCGCTCTCACCAACATACTTGTTCTTGATGTCGGTTACATTCACCTGCATTATGTCGCGTCCTGTGGAGCGCGCAAGCTGCAGCACGGTCTCGGTCTTGCCGGTACCCGGAGCGCCGTAGAACAGACAGGCGAAGCCGGTGCGCATGCCGCCCTCCTTCATTCGCTCCTGAATGCCAAGGAACGTCTCATGTCCTAGCATCTCCTGCAGCTTTCCAATGGAGATACGCTCCTCGCTGTTGTAGAAGAGAGCCTTCTCGGTGATGTTGTCATAGGTGAGCAGGCCCGCACGATGGTCCTTCTCGGGTGTCTCCCAAGAGATACCGAGCTCCTGGTCAATGTACTCGCGCACCTCGTCGGAGATTGCGATATTCTCACGTGGCGAGAAGCCCTCGCTCTGCGGCTCGCCAAGCAGTTTCTCCTTGAAGAGATCGCCACGACGCGCGGCAACAGCGTTGCACAAGGCACGGAAATCGCTGCGGCTGAACATTGAACTGAACTCGTGGTCGCAGATGTTGAGGTCGCCCTCGCCGATATACTTGTCGAGACAGAAGAAGAAGAGCGCAGCCTCGCGTGGTTCAAGGGTCTTGGTACGCTTGCACAAGTAGTGGTTCTTGTTGCTCTTCATTATGGCGGCAATCTCCTCCAGCATCTGCTCGTTTGTTATGGCACCGTCCTCGGTCTCCTTCAGCACCTCGCCAATCCTCTCCACAAGCCTTTTTGTGCTAAGATTCTTGTCGGACGCGGGAACATAGGCCTCGTTGTTCATGTATGCAGCGAGTGCCTTGGGGTTTATCTGATAACCGCTTTCAAAGTTATCGTTGTTCACGCGTATTATACGTGCACTTACAAGAGCGGCAATCTCCTGCATGTATGTGAGCATCCTTATGTTCCTTATACCAAGATAGCCACCCATGCGACCGGTGTCGAGCACGGTGTTGGAGTCTATGAGCATTGCAACCACCATCGACTGCATGCGTGTGAACGAGAGTTTCTCCTCAAGAAAATCAAACGCATCCTTTGCATCGGCAAGCGCCTCCTCCTCAAGTTCACTGTCCTTTGCCGCAAGCAGAATAATCTCGAAAGCGGTAATGATGGTACCAGGGCCGCACTTTACGTTAGCCATATCAAGACGTGTGTTGTTACCTCTGTTTCTTGTTTTAAGTTTTCTCATAGTGTCTGTTAGTTTTTTATTGTCCTTGATGATACCTGTCTGTTTCCCTTTATCCCCCCAAAAGCTCAATGCCCGCGCTTGGCATCGAGCTTGTCGCTGTCATAGACGAGCCTGCAGAGCCTTGAGTGGCGCACCTTCCTTGCCACGTCGGGTGTGGCCTTGCGCGTCCCCATGTGCCAGCGTATGGCAAGCCACTCCTCACCGGTAAGCTCCAGCCCCTCACGTGCCAGCAGAGCCACTGAGCGGTAACCGTGCCCCTTGATACGTGTGCTGCGGTGGTGTATGCGGCCATCAGCGCCGTAGTAGAGGCGCGACGCCTTGCAAATGTCGTGCAACAGTGCTGCAATTATCACACTCTCCCTTGAGGCACCACCCCTGCCGGCAAGCGCAAGGCGGCACGTCTCGAGCGAGTGCTGCGCCAAGCCACCACGCCAGTTGTGGTGGCGGTCAATTGAGGAGGGAGCCGTGTAGAAACCCACACCATCCAAATAGTCGAGTACTGCATCAACACCCTTGCGGCCTGTGCTGCGCAACAATTCGACAATCTCCTCTCTGTTTCTCTCAATCACTTCACTGCTTAGTTTTCCACTCATAGAATTCGGTTTAATGATAGTAATATATAATGTAAAGACCCTTGGAATCTGTGTGCAAAGCTACACCCTCACTATGCAACTATAGTGCACAGTTAAAGGAATTGTTACACGGTTTGGAAAAAATAAAGAAAAAAGATTGATTACCGCTCAAACGCGGCCCCGCGATAGCCGTTTCCGGCTCAAGGCAAATCCATCAATAATCGAACAGACAAAGCAACTCTTCCTCTTCCAACCTCTCCTCGTCGGCCATGTCAATGAACTCACCCTTGGCACTGATGTATCCCCAAACACCATCCTTGCAAGCTTTTACAAACTCGCCATCCTCGTCCAAATCATCGAAAACCGGGGCAACATATACCCCCGATGTTGTGAGGAGACCAACCTTCCCATCCTTCACTATCCCCGAGAAACTGTTGGAGATTGCGTGTACCACATCCATCTCACAAGGGACCAAAAGCTCACCTTGCGCGTTCAAGATACCGAACCTGGTTTTACCGTCAATCACTTTCTCACAACGATAATAGCCATCGCTTGCAAACATAAACTCTATATAATCGTACTCGAAACCGCACAAAGGAACACCGGTGCCATCTGTGGCTACCAGAGCACACATTCCATCCCCGTTAAGTGCAGGAACAGGCCTCTTGCGATTAAATGTATAGGCATAAGTCTCGGCAAAGCCCTCGTAAACTGCAGGCACACGCACCCTGCCTGCAATATCCTTCAGCCCCTTCTTCCCATTCTCCTCAAAGACAATGTCAAAGGTATTATACTCATCCAAGAGCATCGTTAGCTCATCATACAAAGCCTTCGTTCGGTGACCATTACCACCCGCACTAAGTTTTCCAAAAATCTCGTCAATGTGTGCTGCAATTTCTTTTGTCGCTGTCTGTTTCATAGTAATAGGATTTTTTGATTACAATGCAAAGAAAACCCACAACTGTGCAGACGTACTGCACAGCAAGAAGAATATGGATATTTTTTGAAAAAAAGTTGCGATATAGTTCAAGCAGGGGGCGTCAAGGTCTATGGCGGTTATTCCTATACCTTATTACATGACATACAAAAAAACACCAACCCTTTAAAGGCTGGTGTTGATTGGAAGGTGCAAAACAGCAGAATCAGGAATTGTATTTCTCGAGATACCTTTTTATGGCATCAATGATTTCTTCACGCAAAGATGATGGCGACAACACCTCAACATCTGGCATGTAAGAGAAAATCTTCTGTATCAGCTCCTTGTTTTTCTTTACATGTACTTCTATAATACAATTACTTTCGTCTACAATCTCTTGAGAATGATGCAGAGGCTTTGAAACCACATACGGAAATCTTTCCTTTTCGAATTTCAGCCTTATATCAAGAATTTCCGCATCGCCATTAGGAACTGTCACACCGATTATATCCTTGAAATAGTCATCGACATCAATGAATGTATTCACCACAAACTGCCTGTCAGACTTCTTGAAACTTACAACTCGGTCAAGAGCAAAATTGTTGATTCTGCCATACTTTGCATCATACCCCAACATGAACCAACGACCATTATACTGCTTAACACAGTAGGGATTGAAACAGTACGTCTCCTCGTGTCCACGGTACGAACGGTACACTACATCAATGGCCTCATGGGCAACGGTGTGCTTTATTATATCGCTCAGGAACTCAAGCCCCTTCAGGTTGCGGTTCTCGTCAAAGAAGACAAGCTTCTCGGTGTTGGGCACAATATCGAAACGGTGCTCCAAATTAGCGATGATATCCTCAAGCCACACATTGGTTACCTTGTATTTCGCAAGCATCTCAAGAGTCGACTGCAAAGCCTTGTAATCCTCATCGGAGATATCGGACTTGAAGATAGAGTAATCCTCGTCACTGTAAGCATAATAACACTTGCGCCCCCAGTTGGGCTTTGCATCAATGGGAGCATCGTAAATACTCCTCATGTTCTTGATATCCTCGCGCAACTGCCTTAGGCTTATCCCATACTCCCCTTGCGCCTCGAGTTCGTCGTTCACAAAATCGAGCAG
>JAZRGF010000154.1:0-3203 GCA_045644005.1 Bacteroidaceae bacterium
AACGTGTGACAGGTGCAACAGAAAAAGTGTGCCCCCAATGTGGCAAGCCTGTACTTGATGGTTGGGCTTTTTGCAAATACTGCGGTGCAAAACAATAATTATAAACCACGAAAATCAATAGCCATGTTTTTCAACGAAGAAGGAATCTTGAACATTGACGAAATGGTCGTCAATAATGCATCTTTCAAGACTATTATGGAAGATGGAGTAATCACCGAAGAGGAGATTAAAGCACAGTCTAATAAGGTTGTAGCAATGCTTCACGATATGGAGGCAAAATACAACGAAGAGCAACTTGCAGAGATCAAAAATTTGCTTGTAGAGTCAAGCGTGTTGTACGCAGTGTACAATTTTCATTCAATTCAAAACATTAACAAATAAGAACTATGGCAACTTTTAGCACTAAAAAGATATTATACGGTTCAACATCTTTGATACCTACTATTGCAAACCGTATTCAGGAGGAGTTTCAGAACGATGGCTACGAAGTGTCTATGGACGCTTTGAGCAGCGGTGGTTACGACATTTCAATCACAAAGGGCGGCGTATTCAAGGCTGTTCTTGGTATGAAAACCGCATTGAAAGTCACCTTGCTTCCTCAAGGCAGCAACATCCACTTTGAGGCAGGTGTTGGTATTTGGGGACAGCAGGCAATCCCTACAGTAATATCTATGCTCTTCTTCTGGCCGGTTCTCATTACTCAGATTTGGGGTATGGTAGAGCAAGCTAAGCTTGATGATAAGGCATTGAAAATTGCAGAGGGTGTAATTGCGGCAAATAATAGCAACACGATAGAATCTGCACCAGCTATGGGGCATAAATTCTGTACAAGCTGTGGCACAAAGAACAGTGAATCGGCCAATTTCTGTTGTGGATGCGGTATGAAGTTGAATGATTGAATTGTATCGACAGTCAGAAGTTGTTTAAGAAGCTATTTAAATTTCTAAAAAATATTATGGACAAAACACAAATAAAAGAACTGTGCATAAAGAAAGAAAAGGAGTTGCTTGACAAATATTTTGGGAACATTGTCAATGAAGCAGCTCACGAACAACCCGAAAGCATAGAGGGATATGACAAGGAACTGCCTTTGAGAATAGAATGTGAATATAAAGAGTTCCTGCGGACACTTTGGGAAGAAATTACCCCCAATGACCCACGTTCATTGGAAGATATTCTCGATGAACAGAAACTGCGCCAGTTAATGACCGATGATGACAGAGAAACTGTGGACAATGCATATAAAGATGCTGTGGAGCAGACACTTTGGGAAAGAATAACACACACCAACCACAAAGATGTCACCTACTACAAAGGCCTGCTCGAGGAATACACCCGCGAACTGCTCCTTTGTACAAGATGCGATTTCCTTGAAGAGGCTATTGGGGAGGAGATAAACAACAAGGCATTTGAATAGCATCGCCAATGCTAACAATATATGCAAACATTCTACTCACGGCAAAAGAATTGATATTGATTGGTCGCTGTACGAATAAAACTTATAGCAAGAAAATACATTAAAGTTGTGCCCGACACAAACAAGGGCATAAAAACATGAATCTTAATCCTTTTATATTCTCATACAAGCAATATCGCAGCAGCAAGTTGGCGACACTGGTCAACTGCTTATGCTCGGCCATGCAAAGAATACTTATAATATTCTCAATCCTAATAACGCTTGTTGTCATATTTGATTCGGTGAGCAACTGGGGCGAAGCACTTTGTGGTGCCGCTGCAATGTTTTTGTTGTGGCTGTTGTTGAAGTTCAAGAAAGACTCATGGAGTGACAAAATAGCAGAGAAGCAAGCAGCCATCGATAATTAAGAAAATAATGAGGGATTATGATTCTATTCCTGTTATTTGTTCCGGCAATATTTCTCTTCGGTTACCAGTCTGCACTGGAATCAAAAGGAATTAATGACCCTACGCTTGCCATATCCCTGTACAAGACCGGTATTCTACTCGACATATCGGTTAAGTTGCTGCTCTTATGCTTTACTGACGAGATGAGCACCATCTCTTTAGTCAGCATTCTGACAACACTTGTCTTTTACTTGCAGTTCTTCGTACCACTTTCACTTAATATACCCAAAAAGTCCTTCAGGAAAATAAAGAAATACCCACTGGAGACAAATTACACCATTTGTGCAGTAAAGGTTGTTGTATGGTTCTCATTGTCCACTCTTTTCAATGCCTTATTGCTGATATCAACAAATGACACAGAAATCATTGCGATCACATTTCTTATGGTTGGCATAATGATACTATACATGGTATTTGCAGCAAGGTCACTTGTCAGGCTCGACAGGCTGAAATTCCCCTCAACCCGTTCATTGCATGCATTGTCAAAGAACAACTCGCCAATAGTTCTTCTTCGTTCATTCAAACTGGACAGTAACCCAACCATAAACGGAAAAGTATTTGATGAGGATATTTGCGAGAACTTGAACCTGGAAAACAATCCTATTATATCTTTGGCCAATCCCGACGAGATTCTGCCTTCAGGAGGCAGCCTTAAGATACAGGCAAAGGATGCAGAGTGGAAAGAGGTCGTAAAAAAGATTCTTGCAAATTGCCGCGCTGTTATACTTGTCGAAGGACTGTCCGAAGGACTTCATTGGGAAATCAGCAAACTCAAGGAGTTCCTGAATCCCAGACAGTTATATGTAATGATTCCCTCAAGAGTTTACCGGGAACTAGCCTGGTGCTACAATGACGATGCAGGAACCGGTCTCTACTCAATAACAAGGAATGCACATCGCCTGATGACAAGAGTGGCATTTACCGGAAAAAAAGACAGGAAAGCAATACTTGATGCCATATGGAGTGATTTCTCATTGAAATTGCAGGAGTTTGGGATACATACACCCGACAGTTTCCCAGGCGATAATACCCTATTGGCCTTTGACGAGGAGTGGAACTGCAAAAAACTGGAGAACGTCAATGGCATGAACCAAATGATGAATCATATTACCAGCAAGACAACAAGTTTCAACAACTCAGACTTTGATTATCAGGAGTTGGGTAAAAAGATTGTAGAGTATGAAGTCAATGGTTTCCTGGATAAAAAAGATGTTCTGCCATTCCAACAAATTGTTGACATATGCAATAAGAGAGGCCGAACTGCCGCAATTATCTGTTTTGCCATATTTATTGCAACAGCACTTTTGTCCTAGCAAAGTTGATCAATTGGTACAAAGAAG
>JAZRGF010000155.1:0-1433 GCA_045644005.1 Bacteroidaceae bacterium
CACGGAGCAATACCGCTTCTTTGCATCGACACTCTTTCCCAATATCACCCTCGCTACTCTTTGTGGCTACCACACTAACCGTTGGAAGCACTATCTTGGGCTGAAGCATCGTGTCTCTTTCATCGAGCAGCAGCTCTCCGAAGAGTATATTGGTACAGCACAGATGAACGCACTGCGAAAAGTGAATTTCTTGGCATCGGCTACTCCGGTGCAGAGTATCATCATCAGTGCCTTGCGTAATATCGTGGTCGATAGGCTTACCGGTAGCCACAAGGATTACAGCACCACGCTACTTGATATTGTGAACACCATACGCTCCCACCCCGAAGAGTTCCCGGAGTGGCACGCTTCACCAACAGCAGCACTCTTCACACCGCCAGTTTTTGAGAACAAAAAAGAGAATAAGGGGTATTGGTTTTGATTATAAAAGGCATTATATTAGCAAAATATATTTAAACTTTCAGTTAAAATATAGTCATAAATAGAGTGGAATGAAAATGAAGAAATTAGATACTATGAGAAAAGCTCTTTTACTTTTACTGTTGATGGTGTCATCTGTTGCCTTTGCGCAGAAGAAGGATGGAACGCTTGTGGCCGAAATTATTCACAAGGAGAGTGGTGAGCCGCTTATTGCAGCTACTTTGCGTATGAATTCGCTGCCCGACTCGGTGTTTAAGGTGGGTGTTGCAAGTGATGTTGATGGAAAGATTAACACCAAGGTGAAGCCTGGCAAATATTATGTGCTTATCTCTTATGTGGGATGCGAGCACTGGAAAAAGGATGTGGTTATTGAGGAGGGAAAGTTGTGCGACCTTGGCCGCGTGCTGTTGGCAGACTATGGCACTATGCTTGATGAGGCTGTGGTGTGTGCCGAGGTACCGCCTGTTGTTGCTTCCGAGGATACACTTGTGTTCAATACTGCGGCATTCCGTGTTGCCGAGGGTTCTATGCTTGAAGAACTCATAAAGAAATATCCGGGTGTGGACATTGCCGAGGACGGTACCATCAAAATCAATGGCAAGACAGTGAACCGCATTCTTATGAAGGGCAAGGACTTCTTTGGAACGGACAAGAATATGGCATTGAAGAATATCTCTGTCGATGCTGTCGACAAGGTGAAGTTCTATGACAAGAAGAGCGACTTCACGCGTATCACCGGTATTGACGATGGCGAGGAGGAGGCTGTGCTCGACCTGCAGATGAAGAAGGGCGTTGCCGATGGTTTCTTCTCGAATAGCGATGCCGGTGGCGGTGCCGATTTCAGTGCCGAGCATCTGCTCTATCGCTTGCGTAACACTACAAGCTACTATAACGACAATGCGCAGTACACTCTTGTACTCTCGGCAAACAACGTGGGCGACCAGGGCTTCTCCGGTGGCCGTGGTTTCGGTGGCAGTGGAATATCATCACCCAAGCGTGCCGGTTTCAACTTC
>JAZRGF010000156.1:0-1478 GCA_045644005.1 Bacteroidaceae bacterium
CATCTCCTCGCGGATGATGTTCAATGTCACGTCGCGCATTGCAATGCGTGGCTCGTTCTCGTGGAACATTCTCTGCTTCACTTCGTCGCCTGTGAGGTAACGTGATGTGCTGCCGGGGAAGCCCATAATCATTGCATAGTCATTCTGCTCAAAGCCTGCGAGCGAAATGTTAAGGTGCTTTGGTGTGCTCAAGGGAACATTCTCCTTGCTGTATGCAGCAGGGTTGCCGTCCTTGTCGCCATAGATGCGGAACACCGAGAAATCACCTGTGTGGCGTGGCCACATCCAGTTGTCGGTCTCGCCACCGAATTTACCAATTGAGTTTGGAGGTGTACCTACAAGGCGCACGTCGGTGTACTTCTTGTAGTATACAAGATAGTACTTGTTGCCCTCGAAGTATGGGAGCAGCTGTGGGTACATGTGCTCCTTGCCCTCGATGTTGTCGGCCTCGAACAGCTCTTTTGCAATAACTGCAAGAGCGTTGCGCTGGAACGATGCCTCCTCTGTGAGGCGGCCGTCGGCAACGCGGGCATTGATTTCGTCGGTAACGTCCTTAATCTCCTTTACGAATGTGAATGCAATGCCTTCGCAAGGCAACTCCTCTTCGTAGCTGTTGCTCCAGAAACCGTTGTGCAGGTAGTCGTGCTCAACAGTACTCAACTGCTGTATGAACTTGAAACCGCAGTGGTGGTTGGTCAACACAAGGCCGTTGGGTGAAACAACCTCACCTGTACAACCGCCACCAAAGATACCTATGGCATCCTTCAACGATGGAGCATCGGGTGAATAGATCTCGTCAACTGATATCTGCAATCCCGCTTCGGCCATCTTGTCCTTGAGGTTCTGCTGGCGCATGAGCTGGAGCAGCCACATACCCTCGTCGGCCATAGCCTGGGGAGCGATGAGCACTGCCAACAGCAGTGCCGATAAGAATTTTTTCATAGTGTTATTTGTTTTGTTTAAAGGTTATTTGTTTTTGTAAAGTGTATTTGCGATAACAGTCTCGGCCTCAACCATCATGCGCTCTACGCTCTCGCTGTCGCGGCCTTGGCACTCGATTGGTGCGTGGAATGTCAATGTCACCGGCGACCAGTGGAGACACTTGCAGCCCTTTGGCAGAATATCATATGCACCATCGATGGTGATTGGGAGAACCGGTACCTGTGCCATGTTTGCAATAACGAATGCTCCCTTCTTGAACTTGCCCATCTTGCCTTTTCGGCAACGTGTGCCCTCGGGGAATATACCCATTGAAGTGCCGCTCTTGAGAATGGCAATTGACTTGCGCAACAGGTCCTTCTGCGGTGTTTCGCGGTTTACGTATATGTGGCCGGTGGCATAGCATGCTTTTCCAAGCAAAGGAATTTTGCGTAGCGAGTCTTTCATAATCCACTTGAAACGTCGGCACACATAGCCGTACATCACAAAGATGTCGAACATGCCCTGATGGTTGGCAACGAAGATATAGTTCCGGTCTT
>JAZRGF010000157.1:0-4599 GCA_045644005.1 Bacteroidaceae bacterium
TTCCTGCAATGCCTTTGAAGATTGCCAAAAACTTGCTGAGATAACAATTCCTTCATCTGTAACTGAAATAGGTGCAGAAGCATTCAAAAGTTGCAGCAACCTTACGCGCATAACATTGCCGGAATCCATCACAAAAATAGATAAGTCTGCATTTGAGTCCTGCTTCAGCCTAACTAGCATTGAAATCCCCAATTCTGTAAACGCGATAGTGCCGGAGGGTATGACCGACCATTTCAAGCAGATACTCCCCGAAAGGTATCATAATTTGATTGTTGAAAAGAAACCGAAGAAAGCAAAGGCTAAGAAATAAGATACAGCACTGTTTCTCGCCTCAATAAATGCACCTGCAACCTTTTCGCTAAAAAGGTTGCAGGTGCATTTATACAAGTGCCATCGGGAAGAAAATCATCAAAAACCTCTCTTCTTTTCCTATAAGTCATATTTTGACACAAATACACCATTTTATTTCTTATAAGAAAGAAAGAAAGAAACAAACAAAATAATATAAAACACATTTTCATTTCCTGTAAATCAAATCCACTCCACATCTTTTGTATATCCACGCATCCCTCATTTTACAAACTTTAACACCTTTGCAACATTTTGATATTCCTTGCGTTACAAACTATTTTCAATCCAAATAGCAATTGACTTTGAAATTTTTTCCTTTTGTTTCTATATTATACATAAACGGATAGAAAAACTATGGAAAAGAAAAGAAGCACAAAAAAGAAAATCACACTGCTGCAGGCTGTTGAAAAGGTCATTACACTTACCGAGGATTCAAAGCTCGACAAAAAGATTCTGCAAAAGGCAAAACCATACAGCAGTTTCCTTGCCGAGAGTTACGGCATAACAGAGATGCAGGCGGTGCTGTTCTGCGTGTGTCTTGAGAAAGGCCCCAACCGTGTGGATTTCAATGACCTTGCACGCTTCCTTGACCTCAACTGCATACACATGTACAGCTATGCCGACGACATAGCCGCCCTTGTGAACCATCGCCTGCTGCGCTACCGCAACGCTAAGACCGAGGATGAGTTCGATGTCTATCAACCCGTTATCAAGGCGTTAAGACACAACCAGGCATACCATCTGCCGGCAATGAAGGGGCTCAACTGTGCACAGCTCTTTGACCAGATAGATTCTATCTTTAACGACCTTGACAACAATAGCACAAACCCGGAGGAAGCTATAATAAACATAAAGCAACTCTTTGAGGACAATGGTGACATCATGTTTGTAAAAGAGGTAAAGAAACACAACCTCAGCGGCGAGAGCTTGTTGCTGTTGATGCTGTTCTGCCAAAAGCTGATAATAAATGATGACGACGACATACGCTTTCCCCAAATGGAGGACATTTTTGAATCGACAAGTGACTTCAACGAGTGCAAAGCCAAACTGCGTAGCGGGGAACACGCACTGATGGAACGCAACCTTGTTGAGCACATCTGCGTGAACGGCATTGCCGACAACACACGCTACAAACTCACCGAGGAGGCCAAACGCTCGTTGCTGAGTGAAATGAAAATCAACACAAAGGAGGAAAAGATTGCCGACCTGTTGCAGCACCGCACCATAACAGCAAAGGAGCTGTTCTACACACAAGGTATCGAGGACGAGGTGTCGCGCCTTGCCACATTCTTTGCTCCCGAGAAATACAACGAGATACGCGAGCGTATGAAGCAGAAGGGATTCCGCCAAGGCTTTGCCTGCCTTTTCTATGGTGGCCCCGGCACGGGAAAAACCGAAACGGTATATCAGCTTGCACGCCAAACGGGGCGCGACATCATGACGGTTGATGTTCCGCAAATAAAGAGCAAATGGGTGGGCGACAGTGAGAAGAACATAAAGGCACTCTTCGACCGCTACCGCGAGATTTCAAAGCGTTGCACACAAGCCCCGATACTGCTGTTCAACGAAGCCGATGCCATCATTGGCACACGCAAGAACGGTGCAACCAACGCTGTAGATAAGATGGAGAACTCAATTCAAAATATCATCTTGCAGGAGATGGAGACACTCGACGGCATTATGATTGCCACCACCAACCTGCAGGATAATCTTGACCCGGCTTTTGAGCGCCGCTTCCTCTACAAGATAAAGTTCGAGAAGCCCGACGAGAGCGTGCGTGCAAGAATTTGGCAGACAATGATTCCCGAACTCTCCACAGCCGATGCCGGTACCCTTGCTGCAAGCTACGACCTCAGCGGCGGACAGATTGAAAACATCGCACGCAAGCACGCCATAAACAGTGTGCTGTATGGTGAGCAGGAGCAAGCGCTCGACACCTTGATGCGTGACTGTGCCAACGAAAAACTCACAAACGCCCCCACACGCAACAGAGTAGGTTTTTAAGCAACATCCACATTAAGCAATAATATATTATTCATAAAATAGCAAAATATTTAATCAACAAATAATATTTTGTTTGTTGCAAACAAGGTAATTTCTTTTCAACTGGAGCAAAAAATGCATTGTTTTAGTGAGAACATAGAATGACATTTTCTTTGCTTTTCTCATATCAAATCAGCACGGGAGATTCCTGTATAGAAACAGAGCAATCAACAGCGCAACACTGTTTTAACAAACTTTAACTTATTATATATCATTGTATTTCAATGCTTTGAAAATTATTTTTACTCCTATCGGCTCTTGACTTTGAATTTTTTTCCTTTTGTTTCTATATTATATATGCGTGAGGCAAAAATAAATTATCAAGAACATATAAAAAACAGTATTATGCTTAGATTAACAGGAGTGTGTCAGCCACACACAATGAGAGAATTTTTGGAGTGTCATTATCCCGAACTTTTAGAGACAGCCGAGAGCGGGTGTGCAGTATTGACCGGATTGCAGAATGCCCTTGTGGAGTTGTTGCCACAATCGCAGAAGTTGTTGCCACGCGAGATAAAGCAACTTACCAATATTGAAGCACAGGCAAACTTCATGGCATTCATCTACCACCATTCACTGTTTGCGTTTGCAGATAAAGCATATACCATGCTCAACACACAGTGTACTGCACTTGCAGAGGCATTGAATTCAGGCCTTGAAAATGAGGAAAAAGATGCTGCCGACAAGTTGCAAAAGGCATTGGACGCATTGAGCAATATACCGTTTGAAAACCTGCTTGAGCATAGTGCTGTCGGGCTGCTGAGACTTGAGATATTCAAGGATTACCTGCAAGAAAGGCTGGATTTCCTTGTAATTCCCGTATTCGACGCCACCGGCAAACAAATTGGAAACTGGAGTTTCCGTGATATTACAGGCACAATTGCAAGACGTGGGCTATCGGACGAACAGTTGCTGACCGACTGCATTGGCGCACCACTACCCTGCTGCCACACCATTGGCAAAGTTGTGGATGACGAGACATTATTGCGTATATATTAACAATTGACTCTAATAAAAGAAAGAATATAGCTGTTGACCCATTTATAGAAAACGCCGCGTAGGTGTCATATCGACCGCATGGGAGATATCTCTAAAATATCAATGTTCTTGAGATTCCTCACACAAGGTTCGGAATGACATCGCCGGGTCAACATCAATATTATTGCATTGAAAAAAATATGAACAACGCTGAAAAAAAGATTCTTGACCAAATAAAGAAGCAGATGAAGGAACACTGACTGGTGTCCTACAAAGTTGGAGTCTTTGAGGGTTATATAGGTAAAATAAAGGCTACTCCAAAAGGATGGCAACGGTTGCTTGTGCCCATAAAGGGCTATCACTATGACGACTACGAACTTCCCCAAATAATGCATCTTAAAGGCGAGCTCTACTTTATAGTAAAGAAGGAATATCAAACCTATGACGTTCCCCATAAAAGAGAGTTTTTCCGTTTTACCTGGGACGAACTGGTGAGTATGGTAGAAAGCACGCCATGGAGCATCAGAACCTTCAATTATGGAGGTAAAGGCCACACCACTTGGAGAACAGCACTATTAAAAGCCATTGAACGCAGCCTGAGCTTTTACGATGCACACGAAGAGATAAAGGAAAAATTGAGTGAGAGCCAGCTCGAAATCCTGTGCAAGAGAATTGATGATGAAAAAAGCCTTCCCGAAAAGCTGATTGATAAGATGTTAGGATATTAATCAACAAATACTATGGATTACAAAAGAGTAGAACTTTTACAGAACATTTGGGGTGTGACGACAAACATCATCCCCGGCAAGAGCATCTTTGACCTCGATGGCATAAATGGCATTGCACGATTCATACGTGGGGTGATGGAGGCATAATCAGTGTTTAACAAAGCAAGAAAAACGCACCTTAAAGCGACACCGTCGATTCTGCATACACTACAAAAAAAGAAAGCATTAAATAATGCTAATTTGTTGATAAATATACCCGTTTTTTTAGTGCAAAATCGGGCAAAAAAAGTTAACTTCGCGAGAAATTGGAGGCACAACCTCCGGTTTCTCGCTTAACGTTTTTATATTCAACAGAATAAACATCAAACACACAATTTTATATGTCAACAAAAAGAATTAAATCGGCATTGGTTTCCGTTTTCTACAAGGACGGTTTGGACGAGATTATCAAGATGCTTCATGCAGACGGTGTTCAACTCATTTCAACAGGTGGAACTCA
>JAZRGF010000158.1:0-1298 GCA_045644005.1 Bacteroidaceae bacterium
TCACGTGACTGGTTCCCCACTGCCATGATGTGACGGGGCGCGATGGTGAGGAAATTGTTTGCATAGTGCAGTTCGTCCTCGGGCTTGATGGGAATGATTGTGAAGCCTCGTTGCTTCAGGAATTCGACAAAAGGTATCTCCTTCTGTGTCAGGGAATACTCCTTCTCGCCACATCCACGGGTGTAAAGATCGACGGTCACCCATTCAGGGTCACCCTCCTTTGCAGAATAGCGGCTCTCGACGAGCGTACAGAGGTCCTTGTCGATGATGTTGAAATATGTATCAAGGTGCATCTGCATCTGCCACCATTTGTGGTCGTTCACAACGGCTATGGTGTCGTGCCCGAATGCATCAGCATTCATTATTTGCCTTATGGCCTCGATGTTGGTGCGCATTCCGCAACCGATGTACGAAATTGTGCCTCCACGCAGATAGTCACCGCCCTCCAGACGTCCGTCGCCTGTGATGGTGAGTATTGGTTCAACACCCAGCAGTTCGTAGCACAGCGACACTATCTCTGTCTCGGCGGCACGCTGCACGGAGTTCATCTTTGAAATGATGTGTCCGCATGGTGTGGTGATGCTCTGGTCACGGGTGAAATAGAGGTTCATCAGTGGCGAATGTGTATATACTGCCTCGAAGCCGGTGTTGTTGCCGGCACTGTAGAGCTTTACCGTTGGACGCAGCAATAGACAACGGATGAGGTCGGCACGTGACATCTCACCAATAACGCTCACACGGTACTCCTCGGACTCGGCAGCAGTTGTGCCCGTCATATTTGAAGTGTCGTATGTAAGCGCCGACATTGCACAGGCGCGCAGTCTCTCAATGGGTGCCTGCTCCAGCAGTTCCCTCACGGTGTGCACCTTGATTCCGTTATTTTCGAGTGCCTTGATATAGCCTTTATGCTCCTGGGCAGCCTTGTCAACATCAAAATAATATTCGAACAGGCCTGCATAGGGGTGAATGACACCATCGAAAAGTTCTTCACCTGGGGTATGCATCAGTATCTCTTTGGCACAGTCCCACTCTGAACGGGGAAAAGCAGTCTTGTCCTGGGCTGTGGAGACAAACGACACAACAAAAGTGAGCAGAAAAAGGAATGTACGTTTCATCGTTTTGAATTGCTAATATGTTTGGAACCCTCGATGCGTCCACATAATCGGACACAACAATACAAATGTACTATTTTTTATGAGAAATTCT
Source organism: Bacteroidaceae bacterium (assembly GCA_045644005.1). GTDB lineage: Bacteria > Bacteroidota > Bacteroidia > Bacteroidales > Bacteroidaceae > HGM04593. Next base: position 1,207 of record JAZRGF010000158.1, read on the forward strand.
TCATCCTTTGGATATAAGTGTATTAATTGCTGATACAAGAACAGGGGATACACTATCCAGTGCATCCCCTGATAAAACATGCTGCTTTGTGT
>JAZRGF010000159.1:0-2047 GCA_045644005.1 Bacteroidaceae bacterium
TCCAACAACAACACGCGGTCAAACTCCACTGTTGTGTCGTTCTGAGCACCCTTGATGTGGTGCACGAACAGCTTCTTACCAGCCTCAGCCTTGAACTGCTGTCCATTAATCTCAACAATTGCGTACATTTATTTTAATCGCTTTTATTGTGAATTCCGTGAGGTGCGTTCCCTTCGTGGGCACGTCTTCTCCAACCCCTGCGGACTAAATCGGGTGCAAAGATAGTACATTTCCCCGACATGGCGAAACAAATATACCAAAATCTTTGCATAAAAGCAGACTTTAATCGCGAGAAAGGCCTAAAAAGGCAAGAAGGGCGAAAAGGCAAAAGGATATTTTCCTTTAGGCCTTTTTTGCCCTTTTAGGCTTTTATCGCTTCACCAGACTTCATCGCGTCACTTGCTCGACAGATAGCGCTCGGCCTCCATTGCTGCGCGGCAACCGCTGGCAGCAGCGTTGATTGCCTGGCGGTAATGTGGGTCGGCAACATCACCGGCAACGAACACACCGGGCACAAGCGTCTTCACACCGCTTGCATCGGCAGGAACAAAGAAACCGGTCTCGTCGGTCTTCAAATACTTTTTGAAGACATCCGAGTTAGGCTTATGGCCGATAGCGAGGAAGAAACCGTCGATGGCAATATCATAGCGTTTTTCATCGGCCTCACCTTTGCGGTAAACCACATGCGCACCCTCTTCGCCATTCTCACCAAAGAGCCCCTCGGTATTATGCTCAAAGAGAACTTCAATCTTGGGGTTAGCCAACGTGCGGTCCTGCATTGCCTTTGAAGCACGCAGATAGGGCTTGCGCACAATGAGGTACACCTTCGCCGCCAAAGAAGCAAGATAGTTGGCCTCCTCGCAGGCTGTGTCACCACCACCGACAACGGCAACAATCTTCTTGCGGTAGAAGAAACCGTCACATGTAGCACATGCGCTCACACCCATACCCTGGTACTTGATCTCGTCCGACAGACCAAGATATTTTGCTGCCGCACCTGTTGCTACAATCACCGTCTCGGCCTCAATGACCTTGCCATCATCGAGTGTAACCTTGTAAGGCAATGACTCGAAATCTACCTCGACAACACAGCCCGAGCGCACATCCGCACCCACATTGATTGCCTGCTGACGCATATTATCCATAAGTTCGGGACCTGTGATACCATGAGGGAAACCGGGGAAGTTCTCAATAACGGTTGTCTGCGTGAGCTGACCGCCAGGCTGCATACCCTCTATGAGCACAGGTGAAAGGTTGGCACGTGAGGCATAGATTGCCGCTGTGTATCCGGCAGGGCCGGAACCAATAATCAAACATTTTGTACTGTTCATAATATATCTATTTTTTATTTTATTCTTTATCTCATATCAATCACTTCGGCTGTCGAAAAATCATCAACAGGACATACAAACACGTCATCGCCGGCACCGCAACGCGCAACATAACCGTCGAGTGACACCTCCACACTTCCCTGTCCTGGCATAAGTATCAACATCTTCATAAGACGATTGTTGTTCTTCTGTATATGCAGTTCCACACTCTCAGCTTCAGCATCGGGCAAAGACTGCAGTTTCACAACCGCCACAGTACCATCCTCTGCCACAGACGCAAAGCGCCCATTGCGATAGTGCTCCATAATGTAGAGCGGAGAGAGATTCTGCGCCTCGTCCGAAGCCGCATCGGTCACATACACCTCGTCCACCTCGCGCATGTAACTCCACTGCGTTGCACCGTCGCACCACACCTTCATATCCTGCATCAGGAGAGCATAGCGGCCATTGCCGACTTAAATGACACCCCTATCCTCCTGCAATGCCCCGCCGTCTTCATCGAGCAGTCTGTAGGTATAGTCCATGCGCACAGGAACATCGGCTTTCAAACCCGCCAACGTCCTGTCGAGCAGAGCATTAGCCTTGTCGGCACCATTCTGAGCGAATAGCGGCAACTGCAGCATTGCGATAAGCATAAACAGTATATATCTCATACCTTATATATATAATCATTTACAACATCGACTTCAAGCGGAATTCAAGGTCGGCCTCATCTG
>JAZRGF010000160.1:0-18823 GCA_045644005.1 Bacteroidaceae bacterium
GAAGAAATGGACACAGCCAATTCACAACTGGGGCTTGATTATGAATCAATTTATACTTATATTTGAAAACAGAATTCAGATATAGTTAAATACATCCGAATCCTGTTTTCTCATTTACACAATATTTTGGACACTGCCAAAAATAGCCTCACGTGTTGCGTGAGGCTATTTTTGTATCAGTTGGTCTATGGTGTAATCTTAATCGTCAAGTTCGCCAATCAATTCTTCTGTTTTTCTCTCAACGGCAGCCTCATACGCCTCCATAGCCTGCTCAAGCTTGGTCTCATATCTTGCCATCTGTTCCTCTGTAAGGGTTTTCTCAAGTTTAATAATCTCATCGGCATGTTTCTCCTCAAAGCCCATCATCTCATCATAGCATTCCTCACACCACTTCAGCAATTCTTCAACACTCTTCACTGCATTTACTTTCTTTGTATAACCGTTAATCAAAGTGATGAGTTTATCAATGACATTGCCAGCCTGTACTGTTGTAGCATTATTATTCACAACAACTACATTTTCAGCAGCAATAGTTGTACCTGCCATCATAAACACTGCAATAGCAGCCATCAAAAACTTTTTCATAATCTTGTATTAATTGATTAGACATTATTATCAATGAGTTATACCGCAAATATATACGTTTCCCCAAACAACCCAATATACAAAACAAAAAAAGACCTCAACGAGGTCTTTTTTTCACAATATCAGCCGGGGGATTATTCGCCAAGGAATTTCATAGCCTTCTTTTCAAGAGCACTTTCAAACTGCTTCATCACCTTTGAAAGCTCGGCCTCATATTTCTCCTTCATCTTGCCTGTGAGTTCAGCATCGAACTTTGCAATCTCTGCGGCATTATCTTTTGAGAAAGTTGCCATAGCCTGCTCAAATTCCTTATACACAGCATCGAGGGTCTCCATTGTCTCGGCAGCCTCAATCTTCTTTGTATAGTCCTTTATCAAAGCAATCATCTTGTCTGCAACATTCTCTGCAGCAACAGTGTTGACACTGTTCTCTACCGCAGCAACGCTCTCACTTGCAATCGCTGTACCTGCCATCATGAACACAGCAATGGCAGCCATCAAAAATTTCTTCATAATAAAAACTTTATTTGTTCAACATTCCATCGGCACAACCACGGTGCGTTGCCGTGTTGCCGATGGCAAATATACACTCTTTTTTTATAAAAGCAAAACAATCATTGATAACGCAGCTGCTGCCCAGGCTTTATTATTGACCTTGAGTTCAATCCATTCAACTCAAAGATACGCCGCTGCGACACTCCATACTTGCGCGCTATCCTTTCAACCGTATCACCACTTTTGACCTTGTGGTATTTTTTCTCGGGGCCGGCAATCTTGACCTGTCCGTTCTCAATATACTTGCTACCCGGTTTACGATAGAGATAACTGTCGCCCGTCATCTTCTGGTTCTTGAAGTCGAACATCAATGCAGGGTCAAGACACTTACCCATCAGGATGGTCTCAAAATGAAGATGCGAACCCGAGCTGCGCCCCGTATTGCCTCCGAGGCCAATGGGATCGCCCGCCTTTACATTATCGTTTGCCTCTACAAGCTTCTTTGACAAGTGGGCATAGAGCGTCTCAATTCCGTTGTTGTGACGTATAACCACATAATGGCCATAGCCACGGCGCTGATAGCTTGTCACGCGTACCTTGCCGTCAAAAGCAGCATAAATGGTATCACCTGTCTGCACCTTTACATCCAAGCCGTTATGCATGCGACGACGGTTGGGGCGATATCCGAAGATGTCGGTTATCTTTACACTTGGCGTAGGCATTACGTAATTGCGCAAATCAATCCTGAAGGAATCGGGCATTACCGAGTTGTAGTGTACAACGGAATTGGTCCAGGTGGGGTACATTTCGTCCGAGGGGATGACATTCTCCTCGTTCAACAACATAAAATGTGGCTCCACGGCCTCCACCATCTCTGTAGGCCTGAACAGAGAGACCGGATCCGACACAACATCCTGCGCCCGAACACCCGCCACCGTCAAAAGAAGCAGGGCAAAGCCCGACAATTTTATAATCCTCTTCACCGTGTTATTTGAATTTCAAGGTTTCCTCGCCACCGTACTCAAAACAAGTAACAGCCGACTGGTAGTCGAACAGCTCCTCGGGCTTGAAGAAACGGTTGATTTCAACAAGTGCATTCTCAACAGAATCTGATGCATGCACAACGTTCTGCTCGCCGCTCATTGAAAAATCGCCGCGTATAGTACCTGGGAGCGCACGGCGTGAGTTTGTAACACCCACCATCTGACGGACTGTCTCGACAGCCTCGGCACCCTCAAGGCAGCATGCAATGAGCGGAGCAGCCTGCATTGAAGCCTTGAGATAAGGATAGAAGGGGCGCTCGACGAGGTGTGCATAGTGCTCGGCAACAAGTTCATCGGTCATGAACAACATTTTCATTCCGGCAAAACGCAGACCCTTGCGCTCAAAACGTGTAATGATATCACCCATAATGCCACGCTGAATCGCGTTGGGCTTGATTAGAATAAGTGTCTTCTCCATATTATAATATAGTTTAATGATTTACATGCTTTTCCGTAAATGTACGAAAAATAAACGAAATACAAGTTTTTTTGAGAATTAATTATGATATTGCACCCCAATTGCGGTTATTCATGCTCTTTATCCGGCGTAGGCGCTCCCACACAACACGATAGAGTTCGCTATTGCATTGGGGGTCGGCAGCCACCACACCACGCGCAACTTCGCGCACAAATTTCAGCAGCTGCTCGTCGCGTGAGAGATTAGCAATCTTCAGGTCAAAGGCTATACCACTCTGCTGTGTACCCTCCATGTCACCGGGGCCACGCAGTTTGAGGTCGGCCTCGGCAATCTCAAAGCCATCGTTGCTGGTAGTCATAATCTCCATTCGCTTGCGGGTATCCTCGGAGAGCTTGTAATCGGTCACCAGTATACAATAGGACTGCGATGCACCACGCCCCACACGACCACGCAACTGGTGGAGCTGCGAAAGGCCGAATCGCTCGGCATTCTCAATGACCATGACCGATGCATTAGGAACATCCACACCCACCTCAATGACAGTGGTAGATACCAGTATCTGCGTCTCACCCGACGCAAAGCGGCGCATCTCCTCGTCCTTCTCCTTGGGTTTCATCTTGCCGTGCAGTTTGCTCAACCTGTAGTCGCAGAAGACGTTGCATAGCTGGTTATAACCATCCTCAAGATTCTTGAGGTCAAGTTTCTCACTCTCGCTGATGAGCGGATATACCACATAAGCCTGGCGCCCCTCATTTATCTGCGAACGGATAAATGAATAAAGACTATCAGTACGGTTGCGGAAAATGTGTGAGGTATTTATTGGTTTACGCCCGGGAGGGAGCTCGTCAATCACCGATACATCAAGGTCTCCGTAGAGCGTCATTGCCAATGTACGAGGGATAGGGGTTGCCGTCATCACAAGAATATGCGGTGGAATGGTATTCTTTGACCACATCTTGGCACGTTGCACCACACCAAAACGGTGCTGCTCGTCAATGACCACAAGACCAAGATTGTGGAAGAGCACATTGTCCTCAAGGACGGCATGGGTACCCACAAGGATATCTATCCTACCATCCTCAAGAGCCTCGAAAAGCGGGCCACGTTCTCTGTTTTTGGTGCTGCCCGTAAGCAGTTCCACCCTCACAGGCAAGTTACCCAACATGCGGCGCAATGTAGCGAAGTGCTGTTCGGCAAGAATTTGCGTAGGGGCAAGCAGACAGGCCTGATAGCCGTTATCCTTGGCAAGCAGCATGGACATGAGTGCCACAAGAGTCTTGCCGCTACCCACATCACCCTGCAGCAGACGGTTCATCTGTCTTTCGCTGTTCACGTCGGCACGTATCTCCCTTACCACTCTTTTTTGCGCATTTGTCAGCTGAAACGGCAACTGCTCATTATAGAAGCGGTTGAACATTTCGCCCACTTTGGCAAAACGGTGCCCCACATAGCGCATCTGGCGCTCCTTGGCATAGTGCAGGATATTGAGCTGTATGTAGAAAAGTTCCTCGAACTTCAGCCTGTACTGCGCAAGCTGCAGCTCCTTGGCATTGCGCGGGAAATGTATTATGCGCAGGGCATCGTCGAGCGACATGAGCCCGTTCTTCTGTACAATATCGGCCGACAGGGTCTCATCAAGCGGAGTAGCGAGCAGGCCGAAGAGGTTCTGCACAAGCTTGAGCATGGCATTGGAGTTCAAGCCACTGCGTTTCATCTTCTCGGTAGTGTTGTAATAGGGTTGCAGCCCCATTGTATCGAGTTTCAGGAGGGATGCATCATCCACGTCGGGATGAGCAATATTCACCCTGCCGTTGAAAACAGAGGGCTTACCGAATACCACATAACGCGTATTCAGTTTCAACTTGTTCTTCACGAATTTTATGCCTCGGAACCAAACAAGGTCCACGAATGCCGTGCCATCCGTAAAATGCCCCACCAGACGGCGCGATGCCCCCTCGCCCATCTCCTCGAAAGAGCGTATCTCGCCAAGCAGCTGCACATGCTGCAGCTGGCCGCCAAGCTCACTGACCTTGAACACACGGCTGCGGTCAATATATTTATAGGGGAAATAGTACAACAAGTCATACAGGGAACGTATGCCCAGTTCCCTGCCAAGCAGCGTGGCGCGTTGCTCGCCCACGCCCGGCAAAAATTTTATATCCCTTGTTGTGAGGTCCAGCATTCCATCAATGTCTTGGCCACAAGCATATCGAACGGCGTGGTTATCTTTATATTCTCGCGATTGCCCTCAACGCCCGACACCTTCTCGCCAAGCGCCTCAACAACCGAAGCGTCATCGGTAAAACTCTCGACAAAGCGCTGCTCATAGGCACGGCGCAGAAGCGAAAGTTTGAACACCTGTGGTGTCTGCACAAGACGGTATCTGTCACGTGGGACCACCTCTGTGGCATCGGCACCAACTATGTGGCGCAGGCTGTCCTGCACATCAATCATTGGTATTGCTGCGCCATCGACCCATGCGCGCGAAAAGCACTCGTCGAGTACCTTCGCCGAAACGAACGGGCGCACACCATCGTGCACACCCACAAGCGCATCGGCAATGTCATCAACCTGCGCCAAGCCGTTCTGCACTGAGTGAAAGCGGGTTGAGCCGCCCTGTGCAAGAATCAATGGAACGGCAAACGAATGCTCCTTGCACAGCTGTTTCCACAGCTCAATATGCTGTGCAGGGAGAACAAGAATGAGTTGCATGGCAGGGTCAATGGCATTAAGACGCTCAAGGGTAACCATGACAATAGGCTTGCCACCAAGCAACTGGAACTGCTTTGGCATCTCGCCGCCCATACGCGTACCCTTACCGCCGGCAACGACAATAAGATATCTTTTCATAAAAATAGGTCTCTTTCTCAGAATTGCATTTGAGAGCGCAAGGTATCAACAACCCCTGCACCACAAAAACGGTTTACTATGGCAAAGCCAAAATCGAACGATGCGCCCGGGCCACAGGCAGTTATTATATTGCCATCCTGTTCAACGTGGGCGGCAGTATATTCGGCACCAAAGAGGTCTCCCTCGCAACCGGGATAACATGTAGCCTTCTTGCCCTTGAGGATGCCGATGCGGCCGAGCACCATTGGTGCAGCACATATTGCCGCAACCAACACGCCACGCGAGCAAGCATCGACAAGCAACGCACGCAAAGGCTCATGGGCCGAGAGGGTATCGGTACCAACGCCACCACCGGGAAGCACCAATGCATCCGCATTGCAAAAGCAGACGTTCTCATAGAGTTCATCGGCAGATACAATAACATTCTGCGCCGACACAACCTCCTTGCGTCCCATTATGGAAACCGTTACCACATCCAGGCCGGCACGACGCATCACATCTACCGGCGCCAAAGCCTCAACGGTCTCAAAACCGTCGGCAAGAAAAACATATACTTTGTTCATATTATAAATTATCAAAAAACATGAAGCAGTTGTTTACGAAAGCTGCAAAAACAGCCCACATCCACAAGATTGCAGATATGATTCCAAACAACCCTTTATCTCAACTCAAAATTATAGGTAATTGTACCTCGCTGGTTATCAACGCCGGCAATAGTATTGAAGACGGTCGCCTTTGCAGCCTTCAACGCGGCATTGCGCAATTTAAGGTCGGCAGTATTTGTCATCCTTGTATTGATGCTTGCATCTATGACTTTGCCCAAGGGGTTGACGGTAATATCCACAACCACCTTGCCGGCAGCCTGCAACTTCTCTGTAGGTCTTACAATACCATCAGTTCCCGGAGCACGACCCTCCAGGCTGAATGAAACACCAATACCGGTCTGTGCTCCCGAGTCGGAATTACCCTGGGGCGAACCTTTGGCAGCATCACTCTCTGCGGCATCCTCCTTCTTGCTCATATTGCTACCCTTGCTGAATGCGTTAGCAAGCCTGTTCTCGGCAGCCTCGCGGGCCTCGGCCTCCTTACGTTCCTGCTCAATGCGTTCGGCCTCCTCTCTCTCCTTCTGTATCTGTTCAGGTGTCTTCTCCGGGGCCTTTGGCTTCGGCTGCTCCTTCTTTGGCTTTTCGGGTTGCATGGCTACACTCTCCTCACTGTCCTGTGTCATAAGCTGCTCATCGGGAGTTGGCTTGACCGGTTTCGCGGGAACAGGCTTGGGGGCAACAGGCTTCACCTCGGCAGGCTTTGCCATTGCCACATTCTCTACATCCATGCCAAGCACAACCTCTATACCCTTTTCGGGAGGTGTCGGCGGTGTGTCAAGTACCAGAAAATACAACAGCAGAGCCAACAGCACGTGTACCACAACCGTGCCGGCAATACCTATTATTTTTTCTTTTGAAAATCTGTCCATCACTTGCTGTCGGGGCGGCGTGTCGCCAGCACCATCTTGTATTTGTTTTCGTTAGCAATATCAAGCACCTTCACAACCTCGCGGTAAGGAACGGTCTCGTCGGCATAAAGCGCCACGAACATCTCCGAATCCTTCTCGCTACACTCGGCAAGGAAGGCTGCGATATCAGCTTCCTGCACCTGCTTGACAGCCTCCCTACCCCATTGGGCGTAGTATGTAAGGTCGGCCTTGATGGTTATGCGCGCCATTGGCTGCGTGTGGGTTCTCTCCTTACCCTGCGGAAGGTTCACCTTTATTGCATTGGGCACCACAACAGTCGATGTAAGCATAAAGAATATCAACAGCAGGAAGATGATGTCCGTCATTGACGACATTGAGAACTCGCCTATGGTCTTAGTTCTTCTCTTTATCATAACCCTTTATTCTTCATCGTTATCTGACTCCTGTTCTACAGCCTTTGGTTGTGGTTCCTCTACCACTACGGCGTGGGCATCCTCCTTGTTCTCCTCCACAATCTCAAGGAAAGAGATAATGTCGGCCTCCATTGAATTCTGCACTTTGTCAACCTTTGACACAAGATAGTTGTAAGCAAAAATGGCAATGATACCCACTACAAGACCGCCCACGGTGGTCACCATAGCCTCGTAGATACCACCCGACAATGCCGACACCTCAATGTTGTCGCCGGCCTGTGACATGTTCCAGAAAGCCTGCACCATACCTGTAACCGTTCCCAAGAAACCAATCATTGGAGCAACAGCCGATATTGTAGAGAGTACCGGCAAGCCCTTTTCAAGAGCAGCAATCTCAAGCGCCGCATTGTTCTCAAGAACCTGACGTATTGAGGCTGTATCAAATTTATAGTCCCTTACTCCCTTTGCCAATATGCGTGAAATAGGCGTGTTCTGCCTGTTGCAATATCTAATGGCCGACTTGAAATCCTTCTCCTTGATATTGTCGTTCAAACGCTCGAGCAACAGTGGGTTCTTGCCACCCGCCTTGCGAAGCACCGAGTAACGCTCGAAAAATATATACATGCCAATCAATGACAACACCACAAGGACAAGCATAATCCAACCGCCCTTCATTGCCAATTCTAGTACATTAAGGTTCTCCTGTACGGTTTCAGCCACTGCAGAAATTGAGTCGGTTGCCAATGTGTCGGCAACTGCTGTAAGTGAATTCATAGTTCTTATTTTTTAATCGTTATTTTATCAAACATTTCTTGTACGCCGCAATAGTCTCCTCAAGTCCCAGATAGAGGGCATCACATATCAGGGCATGACCAATGGAGACCTCGTCAACCCAAGGAATCACATCGGTAAAATACTTCAGGTTCTCAAGACTCAGGTCATGGCCCGCATTGAGTCCAATGCCCAACTGCTTCACGCGCTTTGCAGTCTCAAGGAAAGGCGCAATGGCAGCCTCGCGGTCTTTGGCATAGCCATGAGCATAAGGGCCGGTATAAAGCTCCACCCTGTCGGCACCGGCCTCGGCAGCGAACTCGGCCATACGCACATCGGCATCAATAAATATTGAGCTGCGTATTCCGGCCGCCCTCAAGTCATTGAGTACATCGCGCAGGAAGAGCTGCTCCTTTTCGGTATCCCAGCCGCTGTTGGATGTCAACTGCTCGGGCTTGTCGGGAACCAATGTAACCTGTGACGGACGCACACGCAATACCAGGTCAAGAAACTCCCTTGACGGATATCCCTCGATGTTGAACTCCGTGCGCAGCACAGCCTGCAGAGCCAACACATCGGCACGGCGTATATGTCTCTCGTCGGGGCGTGGATGAACAGTTATACCGTCGGCACCAAAAGCCTCGCAATCCTTGGCAACCTTGATTACATCAGGGTTGTTGCCACCACGGGCATTCCTGATGGTCGCAACCTTGTTGATATTTACACTGAGTTTTGTTCTCATAAAAACATTTTATCAAACTTAAAACAAACCACACCCCATGCTGTTTACAGACACCCTACTTTCAGGAGCAGATGCAGCCCATTTACGCTTTATAGTGCAAAAATAGTGTAAATAAAAGATATTGTAAAAGAATTTATCTTAATTTTGTATTATAAATGAAAACCTTACCACACTTATGAAATTTGCAATATTCGGCAACAAGCACCAGACAAAGAAGTCCAAAAGCATAGGACAATTGTTCGAAGCCATAGCAAAGCGCGGCGATACCTATGCCATTGACAAGGGATTCTACGATTTCCTGTGCGAGGAACATATTGCACAGCCACAGCCTCTGGAGATTATCACCGACAACAATTTCACAGCCGACATTGCCATCAGCTTTGGTGGCGACGGCACGCTGCTGCGCACCGCAAGCCGCGTAGGAAACAAGGCAATACCGGTGTTGGGCATCAACGCCGGAAGGTTAGGTTTCCTCACAGCCTCATCGAACGAGAATGTTGAAGACATCATAGAGAAAGTTCACAACGGCGATTACGGTATCGACAGGCGCATCCTCATAGAGGCAAGCACAAACGGCGCCACACTCAAGAGCTACCCCTTCGCACTCAACGAAATTGCGATAATGAAGCACGACAGCTCGTCAATGATAACACTGAAGGCCACAATAAACGGCTGCGACACCATCACCTACCAGGCCGATGGTCTCATCGTAGCGACACCCACTGGCTCCACCGGCTACTCCTTGAGTGTTGGAGGCCCAATCATAGCCCCCGCGGCCGGTGTACTCACTCTCACCCCCATCGCGCCGCACAGCCTCAGCGCACGCCCCATTGTGGTCGATGACAACACCACCATTGATATAAGCGTAAGCAGCCGCAGCCGCAACTACCTCATAGCAATTGACGGCCGCAACGAGGGCTGTGATGAAAGCACTACAATCACCATAAAGAAGGCAAGTTACCGCCAGCTCATCATCCGTCATCGCGAGCACTCGTTCATCCAGAACCTGCAGGAGAAGCTCATGTGGGGAGCCGATGTAAGAGACTGAAAGGTTATTTACAATATAATAGTAAAGCGATGGACCTGGTCCATCGCTTTGTCTGTATATGCACTATTTTGTTACTATAGCAAAACTCTTTGACGAGCCGCCTGATTATACCCATCCCTTGCGCACTACCCAACGGTATACCGCCGGAACGACAAAGATGTTGAGCAATGTCGATGACAACAGACCACCAAGCACCACCACAGCCATTGGGCTCTGGATCTCGTTACCCGATGCCGAGCCGTTGATGATCATTGGAACAAGCGCAAGAGCCGATGTAAAGGCGGTCATGAGGATTGGGGTAAGGCGGTCGGCCGAACCAATCATTATGACATCCTCAAGGGCAACACCCTCGCCACGCAAGTGCTGGTAGCGCGATACAAGCAGGATTCCGTTACGTGTTGCAATACCGAACAGAGTGATGAGACCAATGATTGCTGGAATGCTCATCACAGCCGAGGTGAAGTAGGTTGCAAGCACACCGCCAATCAATGCAAGCGGAAGGTTGAGCAACACTACAGCCGAGAGCAACAGGCTCTTGAACTCGGTATACAACAGCACAAAGACCACAAGTATTGCAACAAGCGTTGTAAGCCACAGGGTGCGCGAAGCCGACTCGGCACTCTCGAACTGGCCACCATACTCAAGACGGTAGCCCTCGGCAAGTTTCAGTTCCTTCTCCAGGTAAGATGCTGCACGCTCCACCGTACCGGCAACGTCACCGCTTGCGATGTTGGCCGACACAACAACCTTGCGCTGCACGTTCTCACGGCTAATGCTACCAGGGCCACCCACAGACACCACATCGGCAACAGACTCCAGCGTCACCTTGCCTTTAGGTGTGTCAATGAGCGCACGTTTCACGCCGTCAATACTCTCGGTATAATCCTTGTTGAGTCTCAAGACAAGGTCGAAGCTACGCTCCTCCTCATATATCGCGCCCACCTTCTTGCCGGGGAAGGCATTCTCCACGAACTCATTGAACTCGCTCATTGTAATGCCGTAGAAGGCAAGTTTCTCGCGGTTGGCACGAACCTGTATCTGCGGGATCTCAACCTGCTGCTCCACATTCACGTCTACTATCTCGGGGAAAGAAGCACCCAAAAGGCTCTTTATCTCCATTCCCTTGCTGAAGAGGGTACTCAAATCGGGACCGAAAATCTTGATTGCCAAATCGGCCTGTGTACCCGACACCATGTGGTCAATACGGTGCTCAAGCGGCTGACCCACCGATGTTACCACACCGGGAACTTTTGCCAGGCGCTCACGTACTTCGGCAACAAACTCGGCCTTGCAGCGACCGTCAAGTTTGAAATTAACGTCAATCTCGGCACCATTGGAGGTCTGCGAATGCTCGTCAAGTTCACCACGTCCTGTGCGGCGTGCGGTACTTGTAACCTCGGGAATCTGCAGCAGTTCCTTCTCAATGACAGCGCCAAGCTTGTTGCTCTCCTCGAGCGACACACCGGGGCGCGAAACGGCCGAAATGGTCAACGCGCTCTCGTTGAACTCGGGCAAGAAGCTGCGTCCCATCTGCGTAAAAAGAAACATGCAGCCGCCAAAGAGCAGCAACACAAAGCCCACAACAAGGCGAGCATGCTTCAGCACCCATGCCAAACTGCGGCTGTAACCTGTGATGAGCCATCGGTCGACCCAGTTTTTCTTTTCGTTACGCTCAAGGTAGCTGTCACTCGAAAGCATAACCTTGCACAGCAATGGAGTGACGGTCATAGCCACCAGCAATGACATTACAAGTGCTATGAGATAAGCCATTCCAAGCGGTTTGAGCATACGCCCCTCAAGACCGCTGAGGAAGAACAGCGGGGTGAAGGTCACCATGATTATGAGCGTTGCATGTATGATTGATGCACGTATCTCCGACGAGGCCTCGAACACAATATTCAGTGCCGGACGGCGTTCCTCTACAGGCAAGCGATAGTTCTCCCTGAGACGCTTGTACACATTCTCCACGTCAATGATGGCATCATCGACAAGCGAGCCTATGGCAATGCACATACCACCCAACGTCATGGTGTTTATATCCATGCCAAGCAGATAGAGCACTATGACTGTTCCAAGAAGCGACAACGGGATTGCAAAGAGAGAGATTACCGTACTGCGCAGGCTTGTAAGGAACAGGAACAGTACCAGTATAACACATACCGCTCCCTCAATGAGCGAACGGCCAACGTTGTTCACCGATGACTGTATATAGTCGGCCTGACGGAAGATTCGGGTATCGACCACCACATCGGCCGGCAGTGATTTCTGTATGCTCACAAGGTTGCGCTCAATATTCTCGGTCACAGAAAGGGTGTTTATGCCCGGCTGTTTGGAGATAGATAGTATGACAGCGGGGGTTCCGTCCTGCGCGGCATACCCTTGCTTCACTGCAGGTGCCACTACAACATCGGCAACATCGGCAATGCGCACTGCGGCATCGCCGTTCATCTTCACCAACGTGCTGCCCAGTTCATCTACATCACTAGTGCGCCCCATGCCACGGAGATTATACTCATTGCCATAGTCACGCACCACGCCAGCACCTATATTCACACTCATTGCCGCTACAGCGCTCTCAAGTTCGCCCATAGCAACGCCGTACATCTCCATCTTCACGGGGTCGGCAAGCACCTGATACTGCTTGTAGTCGCCACCTATGATTGTGACATTTGATACACCGCCTGTTGCAAGCACTGCGGGCTTCACAATCCACTCGGCAAGTGTGCGCAGCTCCATCATTGAAGTACTGTCGGCCTGCATGCCCACAAACATAATCTCGCCCATCACGCTCGACTGCGGAGCAAGCATAGGCACTACTCCATCGGGCAACTGCCCTGCAAGGAGTCCCATCTTCTCGCTAATGATTTGGCGGGCCTTGTATATATCCATTCCCCAATCGAACTCTACCCACACGAACGAGAATCCCTGTGACGATGACGAACGCACACGGCGCACGTTTGTAGCACCGTTCACGGCTGTCTCAATGGGGAAGGTGACAAGGCGCTCCACCTCCTCGGGTGCCATGTTATGGGCATCGGTGAGGATTACCACAGTGGGCATTGTAAGGTCGGGAAATACATCGACCTCAATCTTCTTTGTAGAGTATGTACCGCCGATAACAACCAACACTACCGCCAGCATCACCAGCAGTTTGTTGTTCAGCGAGAATTTTATAATCCTGTCAAGCATAGCTACACAACCATTAATGTACGTGACCTGCGTGAGGGTCGAGCGCCGCAGCGCCCTGCGACAGCTTCAACAACACGCCACCCTTGCTCACCACGCGCTCGCCGGCAGCGACACCATCCAACAGCTGCACATAGCGGCCATCGGTTGCGCCCACCTTGACTGCACGCTTTTCAAAAGAGACAGGATTGTTCTGCACAAAAACGAACATATTGCCCATCTCCTCCACAAGCGCAGTGCGTGGAACAGCCACAGCGTGAACATCATGAGAGAGTGAAGATACATAGAGCGTCACAATGCTACCTGTAACCACGCCCGGCAATGCAGCACAAGATACAGTCAACGGCAACATATTGCAGCTGTTTGCCACACGGCCTACAACAGTTGAACCGCCAAAATCGGCCACATCAAAGACATTACCGCATGCTGTTTCAACATTCACCGTTGCAATATCCTGCAACTGCGCGGCATAACGCACAGGCAACTCGGCAACAAGGTTCACACCACCATCGCGTTGCACAATGGCAAGCGGTGTACCGGGCTCCACATAATCGCCGTTAGAAACAAGTAATGTCGCTACAGTACCCTTCATTGCAGACTTTAACGTTACCTTACCCTCACCGAAATTGCGCTTCATGCTCTCGAAACGTGCCTCGGCCTGGCGATAGGCAGCCTCGGCAGACTGATACTCACGCTCTGCCACAACCTTGTCAATAAAAAGGCGCTTCTTGCGCTCGAAATCGGCCTTTGCAAGTTCGTAGTTACTCTCGGCCTCGGCAAATTTCACAGCAGCATCATTGTCGGTAACATCACCGCCCTCAAGATAGAAGAGAGCCTCATCGACAGCAACCTGCATACCTTCGAGCACATTGCCTGCAAACTGCACCTTGCCGCTTGTGGTAGCGACAATTGTTGTGAAATCACCGGGAAGCGCCTCGGCTCTTGCCGCAACCTTTACGGTGCCGGCAAAGTTACTCTCGGCTACAACCTCGGTTGCAAAATCTACCATCCAGCTCTGCTCTTTTGTAAATGATACATCGCCCTCCTTTGCAGGTGTCTCTACACCGTGTCCGGGGTGTGGCTCATGGCTATGGCCGTGAGTGTGGCCATGAGAGTGAGCGGCATGGTCATGCCCTGCGTGGGCATCCCCGTGCGAATGGCTGTGGCCTTCGTGGTTATGTCCGGCGTGGCTGTGCCCCTCATGAGCGTGCTCATGGCCGTGGTCGTGAGCGCAGCACTCTGTTACTTCAACATCGAAATGAGCATTCTCCTGACCAACGGTCACATAGATTGTTCCGTGGCCGGCAGCCTCGGGTGTAAGCTCAAAATGGAACATACCGTTGCCATGGGCAGTTGCAGTGTAGCTCTTGCCTGCCAACCTGAGCAACAGGGTTGCCTCGGTGGCATCGAACGGCTTGAAATTGGACAAGGCTGTTGCATAGAGTGTAATGCAGGCCTGTTTGCCGGCCTCCAGCCCCTCGTGCTGCAAAAAGAGTTCGGCATTGTTTGTATATGCCGTGAAACACTGGATGTGGGCATGCGAATGCTCATGGTTATGAGCATCGGCATCACCATGGTTGTGGCCACTGCAGCCACACAAGGCAATAGCTGCTATTGCCGCAAAAAATATCTTTCTCATAGTAATCCTTTAAAAACTTAAAGCCGTACCCCATAATCGGGGAATAGCAGCCATTATTTCTTTATATAGTCCTGCGCCCAGGCCTTGTCTACATAGTTCTCTATCAATGTACAGGCATGAGCACTGAAATCCAATCCTTTGGATATTATACCGTCCCACTCGGCAGCAGTCATCTGCGCCAACGTCTCGCGTGTCACACCGGCCTTGGCAAGACCATATAGAACACCGGCGTTGAAGTTGTCACCGGCACCAACAGTGCTCACCACATCGACCTTTTTCACCGGATACACTGCATTGGCACCGCGGGTGAAGAACCTTACATCGCCACCGCCGTTGGTAAAAATGAAGTTAGGACAATAGAACTTTATCTTCTGGTTATATATCTTTTCGGCATCGTCCATCTCATAGAGGTATCTGAAATCATCGGCCGAACCGCGCACAATGTCGGCAAGTTCAAGGTTCTCAATGAGCGCCTCGGCAAGCTTAATTCGCTCGGTGACATGGTTCTTCCTGAAGTTTATATCATAGAAGAGCACAGCTCCCTGTTCATGGGCATACTCAAGGAATGCCTTTGTCTTGGCACGCAATACGGGATTCAGCACAAAATATGAGCCATAGACAACAATGTCGCCCTCCTTTATAACCGGGAACTCCACCTCGAGACGGTTGTTCGGGTAGTCCTTGTAAAAGATGTACTCCGCATCGTTGTTCTCATTAAGGAAAGCAAGGGCAAGAGGAGACTTGCCGCCAGAGAAACAGCACACGGCCGACGTGTCCACGTTATTGTCCTTGAGGTGCTCAAGGATTATCCTGCCTATGCGGTCATCGCCCACCTCACTGATGAACTCGGCCGGCACGCCGCAACGCCCCAAAGAGATTATACAATTATACACCGACCCGCCGGGCACAGCCTTCACGGGTGTGTCATTCTTGAACAGAATATCAAATACAGTTTCTCCAATACCAATTACTTTTGCCATTTTCTTTCCTCAAAATCCTACTTTATCAAATCTTCAAGTGCGGCAATATCATTTGCCACCACCAAATACTTCTCAATCTCACCACGCACAAAACCGGCTTGTGACATCTCCTCGACAGTTGCAAGGAGCGAATCCCAAAAACCGTTCACATTATAAAGCACCACGCGTTTTGCGTGGTAACCGATTGTAGCGGCAGCCAACACGTGGAAAATCTCGTCAAGCGTACCAATGCCGCCCGGCAGTGCCAGCAGCACATCGCTGCGCTCGAGCATAATATCCTTGCGCTCGCTCAAATTACGGCAACCAACCTGCTCGTCGAGCATATGGCTCACGCGGTCACGCTCTACAAGAATATCGGGCACCACGCCCACAATGCGGGCTCCGGCCTGTCTTGCAGCCTTTGCCGTAGCCTCCATGAGCCCGAAACGCGCTCCGCCATAGACCATTGTAGCACCCAGGCGGCCAAGCATGGCACCCACCTCGGCAGCAGCCTCAAAATACCCCGGAGCTATATTCTCCGACGCAGCACAAAATATCGCAACACTTCTCATAAATTACAATGATTGCATATCGTTAAGGCGTTTATAGACGCCGTTCAGTCCAATAAGTTCGTCGTGCTTTCCACGCTCCACAATCTCACCGTCACGCATTACACAAATCTCGTCGGCATTCTTTATTGTCGACAGGCGGTGCGCAATGGCAATGGTGGTGCGCGTCTTCATAAGACGCTCAAGAGCCTCCTGTACCAGACGCTCGCTCTCAGTGTCAAGCGCCGATGTAGCCTCATCAAGAATGAGGATAGGCGGGTTCTTGAGTATCGCACGTGCAATGCTTATTCTTTGACGCTGACCACCGGAGAGCAGACAGCCCCTGTCACCTACACATGTATCGTAGCCCTTTTCGGTCTCCATAATGAAATCGTGGGCATTGGCAATCTTCGCCGCCTCAATGACCTGCTCCATTGTCGCATTCTCAACACCGAAGGTGATGTTGTTGTAGAACGTATCGTTAAAAAGTATCGCCTCCTGGTTGACATTGCCTATAAGGGCACGCAACGAGGCCACCTTCATATCCTTCACATTCACACCATCAATGGTTATCTCGCCATGCATTACATCATAGAAACGCGGTACAAGATCCACCATTGTGGATTTTCCGCTACCCGACTGACCAACAAGCGCCACAGTCTTTCCCTTCTCAATCTTCAGGTTTATACCTTTGAGCACCATGCGCTCACCGTCGTAGGAGAAGGTAACATCCTTAAACTCGACGCCCTCACCAACGTCGGGCAGTTCAACGCCTTTCTCACCATCGGCAATAGGATTCCCGGCCTTCAGGATTGCATCTACACGCTCCATTGAGGCAAGACCGCGAGGGATAGAGTACGATGCTTTTGACAACTCCTTCACCGGGTTTATTATACTGTAGAGCATTGTAAGGTAGTATATGAAGGCAGCGGCAGATATTGGCGAGTTCTCGCTCAGGATGAGCGTACCACCGAACCACAGCACAATGACAATGATGCACGTACCCAAGAACTCGCTCACAGGGTGAGCCAACACCTGGCGCATTGTGACACGTATCACCGCACTGCGCAACGAATCGCAGCAGCGTCTGAAGCGACCCGACATCTTCTTCTCGGCAACAAAAGCCTTCACGACACGCAAGCCACCAATAGTCTCCTCCATCTGCGATGTAGTCTCACCCAGTTTCTCCTGCACAACAATTGATGTCGCCTTCAGTTTGCGGCCTATGGCACCCATTATCCAGCCGAGCAACGGTGTCACGCAGATGGTAAAGAGCGTGAGCTCCCAACTGACATAAAGCAGCGTCGCAAAATATATGAGAATGAATATCGGGTTTTTTATGAGCATATCAAGCGATGTGACGATAGAGTTCTCCACCTCCGTGACATCACTTGTCATGCGTGCAATGATATCACCCTTTTTCTCCTTCGAAAAGAAGCCCAACGGCAAAGAGACCACCTTGTCATACATCATTGTACGCAAGTCGCGCACAATACCCGTACGCAAAGGGATTATGGCAGCCGAAGAGGCAAAATAACTGGCAGTCTTGAGCAGTGTCATAAAGACCAGGAAGAGACCGAGCAGCAGCAACATCATTGACGCGCCGTGGGTGCACACAAAGTCATTCATATAATACTGCACATTATTCAAGAGCACCTCCTTGGCATTATCCATGCTCATCACATTCCAGGAAATGAAATCAACATCCACCGGCTCAGACACCTTGAACAGAATCTGTAATATCGGAATCAGCACCATAAAGGAGAACACATTGAGCACCGCCGACAACAGAGTGAATACCACCGACAGAACAAGATACCTCCTGTAGGGCGGAACAAACCTCCTAAGTACCTTCAAAAACTCCTTCATATATCAAAACCCTTTTGTTTCTTGCGTAAAAATTCCCGACAAAGGTACTCTTTTTTTATTATTAATATACTATCAATTGAATATTTAATACATTATAAATACACGTAAGCACTCAAAAAAAGAAACGCCACTGCAAAAACAGCCGTACATATATTGCCGTTTATGCAAAAAACCACTACTTTCGCCACAGCAAAAGCAAAGAGACAAAAAAGATGGGAAGAAAGAAGTTTTCACAGCGCGAATTTGATGTCATACGCAAACTGTTAGGCAGCAAGATGCGCGCAAACCGCGCACAGCAGAAGATGGTGCGCCACACCCTGCGCACTGTATTCGAGTTCAATATATCCGACTTCAATATACAGGGCAAGGCTTTTGGCCCGGCCGACCTTGACGAGTGCCTGCGCCGCGGACGAATACACGTGCTTGATGACGCCACAATAGAGGCAATGAAACTGCGCCACGCCGAGAAAAAGCTGCACGACGAGGCCGTACAGCAAGCCGAAGCCATTGCCGACGGCGAAGTTGTCGACTGGCAGAAGGTACTTGAGGAGTGGAACGAATACTACAAGAACAACCCACAGGAAACGGAAAGCTAAAATGTAAAAACGGAAAACCTGCGCAAGCGAATGGGCGGGAATTTATTTAACGTGAGTTCGATATAAGCCAAATCAAATCGCGAACCTGTCATCCCGACAGAGCGTAGCGACGAGGGATCTCTGAATCCGCGTATAATGAGATTCCTCACACAAGGTTCGGAATGACAAAATACGCTAAATTTTAGTAT
>JAZRGF010000161.1:0-9530 GCA_045644005.1 Bacteroidaceae bacterium
TTGCTGAATTGTAGGCATTTTGTTTAATTTTTAATTATTATATATTGTTTTAAATATTTCTACGCAATAGGACTCGCCAGAACACGATAGTCCATTTTGGACTGCAAAGGTAAAAATTATTTTTCTAATAAAAAAGAAAATACCTGCTTTTTAGCAAAGACCAACTGCCAAAAAGCCCAATTAATATAAAAACCACTCACCAAATGCCCCAAAAAGCACTATTTCTAATGTTAAATAAAGTTAAAGTCACCGACACGGCAAGATTACAACAACATTAAACGCCACGCGCATGTAAGGAGAAAGCTCCGCCGAAAGAAAAAGAACAAACAACCACACTCATATTCACCTTATATAATAATATATACCCGCCACATACGAGTGAGTGTGTGAGTGAGAGAGATAGAGAGAAAGAACCACAAAAAAAGACGGCCAAAAGCCGTCTTCATATCGTTGGAGCAACATTACCCCTCGTCAAAATCAAACTCCTCATAGTTGAAATCATCGTCATCATCAAGCACTTCATCCTCGAAATCCGCCTCCCAGTCGGCAAAATCGGCAGCAAGCATCTTGCGGTCATAGTTACGATGTACAAGCTCCTCGCGCTTCACCGCCGCCAAACGATTCTCTTCACTATTGAGCGCCGCCCAAAGAACATCCTTCAGTTCCTGTATACCCTCACCGGTGGGTGCTGAAATAAAGACACAAGGGATATCGTCCGGGAGATTCTCCGAGAGCATCTCCTTGAGTTCCTCATCAATAAGATCGGACTTCGTAATTGCGAGCACACGTTGTTTGTCAAGCATCTCGGGATTGAATGTCGCAAGCTCATTCAGCAGCACTTCATACTCCTTTTTGATATCATCAGCATCGGCCGGAACCATAAAAAGAAGCAAGGAGTTACGTTCAATGTGACGCAGGAAGCGCAGGCCCAACCCCCGACCCTGACTTGCGCCCTCAATGATACCGGGAATATCGGCCATCACAAACGACTTTCCATCGCGATAAGAGACAATACCCAAGTTGGGCTCAAGAGTCGTAAAAGGATAGTTTGCTATCTTTGGTTTTGCAGCCGAAACCGAGGAAAGCAACGTTGATTTACCCGCATTAGGGAAACCCACCAAACCCACATCGGCAAGCAGTTTCAACTCCAGTGTAACAGTCATCTCCTGCATAGGCTCACCGGGTTGTGCAAAGCGTGGAGGCTGACGTGTAGGTGTTGCAAAATGAACATTACCAAGGCCTCCACGACCACCCTTGAGCAGAGTGACAAGCTGCCCGTCTTCCATAACATCACACAAAAACTCGCCCGTCTCGGCATTGTAAGCCACAGTACCGCAGGGAACATCCACAATCTTGCTTTCGCCATCAGCGCCTGTACTCTTGTTGATACCACCATTCTGACCATTACCGGCAAAGATGTGGCGCTGGTACTTAAGGTGCAGCAATGTCCAGTAATTACGGTTACCACGCAATATTATATCACCGCCCTTACCGCCATCACCGCCATCGGGACCACCGTTAGGGATATATTTAGCACGATGAAGATGCGCCATTCCACGGCCTCCACGACCCGAACGACACACAATCTTTACATAATCGATAAAATTAGATTCCGCCATAATAATAAAGTCCAAGACCATCACGGGCTGTTCAACAAACATAAAGTAAAAGTTGCCACACTTGGCGGCAACTTATTTTGCAACGCAGAGAAGCCCCCACGTCAACACCTATTACATCTTTGAGTCAATCGCAACTACAATGTCGGCAAAGATGCGGTCAAGTTCACCAAGGCCATTGATATAACAATGCTTGCCATCATTCTTATACCACTCCTTGAGCGGCGATGTCTGCTCGCTGTAGACAACAAGACGTTTCTTGATAGTCTCTTCATTATCATCCGCCCTACCCGAAAGCTGTCCACGCAGCAAAAGACGCGTCATCAGTTCATCCTCGGGAACATCGAGCTCAATCATTGCCGTAACATCCTGCCCACGCTCATTGAGCATAGCCTTCAGAGCCTCGGCCTGCGCGATAGTACGGGGAAAACCGTCAAAAATGACGCCATTGCCCGATGTCAGTGAATCCAGCTTTGAAGCAAGAATACTTATCATCAGTTCGTCAGGGATAAGGCACCCCTTGTCAATAATACCCTGAGCCGTCTTGCCCAGTTCCGTACCCGCAGCAATCTCTGCACGCAAGACTTCACCTGTAGAGATATGATTCAAACCGTACTTTTCTACAATTCTCTCGCTCTGTGTGCCCTTACCACTGCCTGGAGCACCGAAAATTACAATATTAAGCATGCGTTATACTCTTTTACTCTTTTACTCTTTAACATCATATACATCGGGAAGGTTGCGACCAAGACCATCATAGTCTAGGCCATAACCAACAATAAACCTGTCGGGAATCTCAAATGCCGAATACTTAACTTCCACGGGAACACGCAAACGCGCAGGCTTGAGGAAAAGCGACGCCACTGCAAGCGATGCAGGATTCTTCTCCTTTAGCGTCTCAAGCATCTTGTGCATTGTAAGACCGGTATCTACAATATCCTCAACAATTATCACATCTCGCCCTTCAATAGACTCCATGAGACCCATCACCTGTTTGACAGAACCCGTTGTATCAGCCCCCTGATACGAAGAGAATTTCACAAACGAAATCTCGCATTCCACCTCAAGATTCTTCATCAAATCGGACACGAACATGAAACAGCCATTGAGTACGCCGAGAAGCAAAGGACGCTTGCCCTCATAATCTTTGTTTATTTTTTCGGCCACCGCTTTCACGCGGACAGCGATCTCCTCAGCAGGGATTGTCTTCACAAACTCCTTGTCCTGCAATTTTATTGTAGACATAGCAAAAAGTGCATTTATACATTGTAGACACAAAAGTAAAACAAAGTTACGGAAAAACCGCAAAAAACGAGCATTTAATTACGCAAAGGGGCAAATAAAGACCTTATATATAAGTTAAGCCATCATTTAGGGGGCAAAATTAAAAACAAATTACTATCTTCGCGAGCAAATCAGACTTTTTTGCGCAACAGCAAAACACAACCCCAAGATATGATAAAAAAACTCATAACTGCATTTATTCTGGCTTTGGCAACACCCAGCATGGCACAGACAATCCTGAGTTCGTTCTTTCCCGGAACGACCGAAGGGGTCACATACCATTTGCCCGACACTAAGATAAACATCACCGTCGAGGCGAGATGCGTAACACAGACCCCCGGCGAATTCTACAGCTATGCCGAGAGATTCCTTCATATAAAAGACGTCATAGGCCAAGCAAGCAACCGTTGGGAGATTGCCGGCATCACCAGCAGTTGCGAGGGAGTACCCAACAAAGACAAGGCCTTCACCGTCAAGCTGGGCAACAGCGTTGCAAGCAACATAAGGCTCAATGACCGCGGCATCATCTGCGCCATAAACACCAACCCGACAGATGGACAGAAGACAAACGGCAGCGACAAGCGTCGCAACACAAACAGCGAGGCCGATGCCCATCAATACATGACCGAAGAGATGCTCACCGCCACCTCAACAGCAAAGATGGCCGAACTGACAGCCAAGGAGATATATGCCATACGCGAAAGCAAACTTGCCATAACACGCGGACAATCCGAGAACATGCCAAGCGACGGTGCTGCCATCTCATTGCTTCTCCAGGAGCTTGACAAGCAGGAAAAAGCGCTCACAGAACTGTTCACAGGGCGCACCGACACCATCTACCACACATACAGCTACGCCATAGCGCCCAATGAAGTGTGCGACACGACAAAGGCCATCTTGCTACGTTTTTCGCAAAAGTTGGGTGTAGTAGACAAAGAGAACCTAGCCGGCGAGCCAGTATACTACAACATCAAAAACCTGAAGACAGTATTACAGCCCACTACAGAAGAGACGGCCAAAAAGAAACAGGCAAAGCAACCCGAGGGAATATTATACAACATCCCCGGCCGCGCCAAGCTGGAGATATACTCACGTACAAGGAACTATCTTGAGAAAGAGGTCCCCATTGCACAGTTCGGCATAGCGGAACTGCTGTCAAAAAGCCTGTTCAGCAAGAACAACACAATAAAAGTAGTGTTCGACACCACAACCGGCGGCATAATAAGCATAAACAGAGACTAACAACAAAAAATATATTGAAAGATGTTTGAAAACCTAAGCGAGCGCCTTGAACGCTCATTCAAAATACTCAAGGGAGAGGGACGCATAACCGAGGTCAACGTAGCCGAAACACTGAAAGACGTGCGCAAGGCACTGCTTGACGCTGACGTGAACTACAAAGTAGCAAAGACATTCACCGACACGGTAAAGAACAAGGCCATCGGCCAGAACGTGCTCACCTCGCTGCATCCAAGCCAGCTGATGGTGAAGATTGTACATGACGAGCTGACAACCCTCATGGGCGGCGAGACCTCAGAAATCAACTACGAAGGACACCCGGCTGTCATCCTCATGTCAGGTCTTCAGGGTAGCGGTAAGACTACATTCTCTTCAAAGCTTGCCAATTACCTGAAGAAAAAGAAGAACCGCAACCCTCTGCTGGTAGCCTGCGACGTATACCGTCCTGCCGCCATAGACCAGCTCAAGGTTCTTGGAGAAGCCATCGGTGTTCCTGTCTATAGTGAACCGGAGAGCAAAGACCCCGTACAGATTGCGCTCAACGCCATAAAGGAGGCAAAAGCAAAGAGCTATAACCTTGTCATCATAGATACCGCTGGCCGTTTGGCTGTCGATGAGGCGATGATGAATGAGATTGCAGCCATCAAGGAGGCCGTAAAGCCAACCGAGACACTATTTGTTGTCGACTCAATGACCGGACAGGATGCCGTGAACACAGCCAAGGAGTTCAATGACCGCTTGGATTTCACCGGTGTCATCCTAACCAAGCTCGACGGTGACACACGTGGTGGTGCCGCATTGTCAATACGCACAGTGGTAACAAAGCCCATCAAGTTCATCGGTACAGGCGAGAAGATGGAGGCCATAGACCAGTTCCACCCCAACCGCATGGCCGACCGTATCCTGGGTATGGGTGACGTTGTTTCACTTGTTGAGCGTGCACAGGAGCAGTTTGACGAGGAGGAGGCAAAGAAGCTGCAGCGCAAGCTCGCACGTAACCAGTTCGACTTCAACGACTTCCTTGCCCAGATACAGCAGATAAAGAAGATGGGCAACATCAAGGACCTGATGGCAATGATACCCGGCGTGGGCAAGGCCGTAAAGGACCTTGACATCGATGACAACGCCTTCAAGAGCGTAGAGGCCATCATTCAGTCAATGACCCCCAAAGAGCGTTCAAACCCCGACATCATCAACCAACCACGCAAGGAGCGCATTGCCCGCGGTAGCGGCACCACAATGCAGGAGGTCAACCGCCTGATGAAGCAGTTCGAGCAGATACGCAAGACCATGAAGAGCGTTGCAGGTGGCAAGATGGGCAACATGATGTCCAAGTTCAAATTCTAAAAATACAGCGTGCGGGAGCACGCAAACCATTCATAAACCTAATGGCAAATTCTATGCAACTGATTGACGGCAAGGCCGTAGCGGCACAGATAAAAAAAGAAATCGCGACCGAGGTCAATGAAATTCTCGCGAACGGCGGCAAGCGCCCACACCTTGCAGCAATCCTCGTGGGGCACGATGGTGGTAGCGAGACATATGTTGCAGCCAAGGTCAAGGCCTGCGAAGAGTGCGGGTTCACCTCCACACTCATACGTTACGAGGCCGACGTAACCGAGGAGGAGCTGCTTGCAAAAGTAGAGGAACTGAACAATGATGCCGACATAGACGGTTTCATTGTCCAGCTACCACTACCCAAGCATATCGACGAACAGAAGGTTACCGAAGCCATAGACTACCGCAAGGATGTCGACGGTTTTCACCCGGTGAACGCAGGCCGTCTCTCCATAGGACTCCCCTGTTTCCTCTCGGCAACCCCGAACGGCATTATGGAGTTGCTGCGTCGTTACGACATTGACACAAAGGGCAAGAAGTGCGTGGTACTTGGCCGCAGCAACATCGTGGGTAAGCCAATGGCAAACCTCATGATGCAGAAGAGCATCCCCGGCGACGCAACAGTCACCGTGTGCCACAGCCACACGCAGAACATTGCCGAGGAGTGCCGACAGGCCGACATCATCATTGCAGCCCTGGGACAGCCTCATTTCCTCAAGGCCGAGATGGTGAAAGAGGGCGCAGTTGTCATTGACGTGGGAACAACACGCGTTCCCGACGCCACCCGCAAGAGCGGATTCCGTCTATGCGGTGATGTCGACTTCGACAACGTTGCACCAAAATGCTCGTTCATTACTCCAGTCCCCGGAGGTGTCGGCCCAATGACCATCGTGTCACTTATGAAGAACACCTTGCTTGCAGGCAAACGTGAGATTTACAAATGAAGCATATTGTCAGTAGACTTCTGCTTATACTACTTCTTTGCGCAGTCACCATCAACGGTGCTTCGCAAACAACCGTCACGCCCATACAACAGATCAAGCTGCTCTTTGCCGGCGACATAATGCAACACGAGACACAGCTGGAGATGGCACGTCAAAATGACGGCAAGTACAGTTTCACTTACTGTTTCCGCTACATAAAGGAGTTTGTCAAGAGTGCCGACATATCCGTCGCCAACCTCGAGACCACAATCGGAAAGAGTGGCTACAGCGGATACCCGTCATTCTGTGCCCCCGACAGTTTTCTCTATGCCGTGAAAGATGCCGGTTTCAAGGTACTGTTATTTGCCAACAATCACTGTATGGACAAGGGCAAGCGCGGCGCATTGCACACACTTGACATGCTCGACTCGCTGCAGTTCAAGCACTGCGGCGTGTACCGCAATGCAAAGGAACGTGAGGAAAGATACCCGCTCATCATTGAAGAGAAAGGTGTACGAGTAGCAATACTCAATTACACATACTGCACCAACGGCAGGGAGATACCCCACCCTATGGTCGTAAACCTCATAGACAAGGAGACTATCAGCCGTGACATACAGGCTGCAAGAGAGAAAGCACCCGACGCGATAATCGCATGCATGCATTGGGGCGACGAATATGTAAGCCTGCCGCCGCAACATATAAGGGAGTTAAGCGACTGGCTCATCGAGCAGGGCGTAAACCACATTATTGGCAACCACCCGCACGTTGTACAGCCGCTTGAAATACGAGAATCGCAGACAACGCCCGACAAGCACGTTGTCGCCTATTCCACAGGCAACCTAATGTCGAACATGTCACTCCGCCGCACAGACGGCGGCATAATAATTTCAATGAAATTGCGCAAGATTCTAAACTACACAAGCCCGCGCAATGTACGCTATCTGCTCACATGGATAGCGCCCAAGAGCGACAATGGCAAACGTGACTTCACCATATACCCGGCAAAAAGCATAACCCTAGAGCAAGACAAAAACGCCGAGTTCAAGCGCCAACAATTCATCAAAGACACAGAAAGTCTTTTCCGTCAATACAACAAAGGAAATTTCGAAGAAATCATTTTAGAGTTACCATAAAACCAAGGTAATAATATAACGTAACATCGAAATAAATTCGACACAATCGTTAATCAACCATCCCGGCAGAGCGTAACGACAAGGAAATTCTAAGACACCGCGAAATAAGACGCCGCACCTCTATTCAAGAATAACAAATTCGCGTTTTTTCAGAGTGAGCGGGAAACATCTATATTATTACCCTCAAAAAAAATGTAAATATTTGTTTTTTCAAAAATTAAGAACTACAATTGCATACCATAAATACAAACGAAAAAACAAACATTATTTACTAACCCTAAAATCAACGACTATGAGAAAAGGACTTTATCTTGTAGCAGCATTCTTAATGGGAGGTGCTACATTAACACTCAACAGTTGTATTGACACAACTGAACCTACAGGCATCGAAGCCATGCGTTCGGCAAAGGCAGAGTATCTCAAAGCATTAGCAGAATTTCGTTCGGCAAAGGCTGCGCTGGAATTAATTGAGGTTGAAAAAGCAAAACTAGAGCTTGAGCTTAAACGTCTTGAGCATGAAGCTGACAAATACGAAGCTATGGCAGCGGCACAAGAGGCTATGTATGCTTATTATCTAAGCGTAGCAAATGCAGAGAAAGAGTATCTCGAAGCTGCCATCAAGATAAAGATGGCAATGATTAACATGAAAGACGAAGTTGTTGCCGAAGAGTTGATTCAATATGAAGAAAAACTCACCGAAGCAATGGAAGAGCTGAACGCCGTTCGCCAAAAATTGGCAAAAGCAGAGATAACCAAGTATATCTTCGACAAAGACAAAGAATTCTTTGTCGAATACACAGAATTGGCCTTGGTTGAAAAAGCACAAGAGATTGAGATTCTTGATGCATACATTGCAAAACTCGAAGAAATCGCCAAGATTGATGTAACCGACACAGCAAACCTGGAGAAACAATTAGTAGAAGCCAAGCAAGCCCTCAAAGCTCTCGACAACGAAGAGATTGAAAAGATGCGAGCTATTCTAAAGAAAAAGCAATACACCGAGACCGACGCACGCGAGATTGCTAAGTTGGAAAAAGAAATCTATGACGAGGAAGCAAAGAAAAAGAATACCTCGACCCTAACAATCAAAAAGAATGACATTGGAGATTTGATAATAGATGAATTCAACGAAATTTTGGAATCGTTCAATGAAAATGTCATCTATAACAATGCCTATGATTCCGAGATGCAATCCAACATTGCCGACATGTATGATAACGACGGCGACCTAGTGGGCAACTACACACTTCAGGGCATCCAGCTTAATGAATATGAAGAAGTAATCGAAGTTCTTATCAATAACTGTAAAAAAGCCCTCAACAGTTTCACTAACAACCATTATGAAACCGAAGATGGATACACAGAGACCATTACAGCATGGAATGCACTCATTTTAAAATTGGAATATCAGGTAACCAACGTTAAAAATGAAATAAAAGCCATAGACGATAACATTGCAAACAAGAGAAAGGCAATCAATAACGTCAAAGAAAAATATAATGAAAAATTATGGTGGGCAGACGAGCTTGAATGCTTCATGATAAAAGGTAGCAGCAAAGTTAACGTTGATGGTACAGAGTACACTGTATTCTCTGCAAACAACCCATATAAGACCATTGCAAATTTGGGTAACATTGCAACAAGAGGACGTGCGCTACAAGAGACCATCGCTCAACTCGAATACGCAATTCAGAACAAGTCATACAGCTCTTTCCTGTGCTACGACGAGACTACAGATAAAGTTATCACTGTCACAGATTTACAGGAACTTATTGCAAGCAAAAAGAATGATTTGTTGAAAGCAAAAGCTGAGAAAGTTGACATTGAAGCAACATTAGAGGCTGTCAACAAGAACGGTGTCATAATCTTCAAAACCGAAGAGCACTACGAATTTGAGATTAACGATGCTATCGCTTATGCTAAGCGCGAGGTAGCAGCTTATGAGAGAATTGTTGAGGTCTACAGGACTACAATCGAAAAGATTATCGAAGCAT
>JAZRGF010000162.1:0-18680 GCA_045644005.1 Bacteroidaceae bacterium
CATTGCGACATCTTTCAGTCGGTGCGCACCTCGCCACTCGCCGCTTGTCGCAATGCTTGGGGTGGCAAGAACTCGCTGCGCTCAAACATCATGCCACCTGTTTCCAAGCATTGCTCGGCTGCTCGCTGTGCCTCCCAACGCTGCCCATTAGATAAGTTACTCATGCTCGCTGCAAAAGCTCAAACAAGTTTGGCTTTCGCTCGCTGACACGTAACTTTCCGCCCTTGGCGGGGAATTACCTTTTGCAATGAAAAGGCGCGTAGAATAGTAATTCTCAATACTGCTCCCCTAGACTTTGCATGTGAGGCTATAATCTCCCTTTGGGATCTAAAACACAAAAACATAGAGGATATGCTTAGCATATCCTCTATGTTTTTTATTTATCGTTCTAAAAGTTCTATTATTCCTCTACCGGGAATACAGGTGCTGCAGTGTTGTTTGCAGCGTCAGAGTATGAAATCTCTGTCTCCTGCTGGCTAGCCTTCTCTGATGACAAAGCGTGAGCCGAGAAGATGCTGAACACAACCATCATGGCTGCAATTGTCCAAGTTGCCTTCTCCAAGAAGTCGGTAGTCTTTCTAACGCCCATAATCTGGTTTGATGATGCGAAACCTGATGCAAGGCCGCCGCCCTTTGAGTTCTGGATTAGTACGATAAGGCACATCAAGATTGATGCCAATACAATGAGTAGTACAAAGAATGTAAACATATTATTCTTTTTTTGTATGTTTTATGATTATTTCTAGAAATCTTATTTGGTCTGCAAAGTAACGATTTTTATTCGGAAATTCCAAATATAATCGTTTAATAATTTCAAGAGCCTTGCCATATTTGCCTTGTTTGATGTATATATTTGCCAATGTCTCTGTGAAAAATGATGTCTCGGAGCTGCTGTTTTCGGGCAGTTCTTCTTTTTCGCTTTCGGCCGGAGTGCTGAAGTTGAGACTTATTCTCTCATTGTCTCCGGCAAGGAAGTCGTCAATGAGTTGCTGGCCACGCAGTTCGGGTATCTCCTGCTCGTTCCCTGCATTGTTCTTGAGGTATGCCGAGGCGTAATCCACTGCGGCGGCACCTTCGGCTTCGAGCGACAGGTGGTCGGTGGGTATTGTCTCAAGGAACGCGTCAATGAGTGCCATGGTTCTGTCTACAGGGATATCGGCCGGGGCTTCGTCAGTGGTAGGCGTTGTGCCATAGCCGGCCATGAGCTCAAAGATTGGCCAACGGCTCTTGAGGTGAATGGCGGCCTTGCGCATTTCCTTGCCAAAGTCAATGTCGTGCAACAGGTAGAGGTTTTTGAGCATCAGCAGACGTGCCACATCAAAGTATGGGTATTTGCCCACGATGAGACGCAGTTCATAGAGTGTGTCGCGGTTGAGCTTTTCGGGGTGCGATATGTACTTCGATATATTTTCCATATTACCAGTTTGCTACGGCTGCATTGAATATTGCTTCTACTATTTCGTCAATCATCTGGCCTACAAGCTCTTCCTGTACCGAGTCGAGTGATTGTGCCGCATCAAAATCGCGTGTGGCGCTGAACTGTCGCTCAAAGTCCTCGTCGTGGTTGGTGTTGTTGGTGAAGCGCACGTTCACAGTCATCTTCAGCTGCACCATTGATGAGTAGCCGTCGGATGATATTGACTTGTTGTATTGGTCATATGCTGTGATTTCGCCGGCGAACTGCATGTCGCCGCCACGCGTTACCTGCTGGAGCTTTGTCTGTTGTACGAATGTGTCATTGAACTTTTCATTGAACATTGTTGCCATGGGAGCCCATTGATAGGCGGCGCGGTTCTGGAATGTCTCAATGGATATTGTCTTTACCTTTGTGTAGTCAATGGATGCGCCGGTAAACTTGTAGCTTACCGTGCAGGCAGAGAGTAGCAGGGCCACAGAAAGGAGTGCTTTGTGTGTGAAACTGTGTAAAATCCTATTCAATGCCATATTCCTTGATTTTCCTGTAAAGTGTACGCTCCGATATGTTCAGTTCCTTTGCTGCATGACGGCGTTTGCCTTTGTTCCTTTCAAGAGCCTGCAGTATTGTCTTCTTTTCAACGTCATCAAGTGGGAGTGTTTCCTCAATATATTCGTCGACTACATTTTCTACAGGCTCATAGTGTACCTGTGCAGGCTCAATGCGGTATGCAGGCTGTATCTGGTGGGGTACAACCGGCATCTCGTTCGCGGCGGCATAATATGTAGTTTCGTTCTTTGAGCTCTCTTGCGAAGTGCGCAGAATCTCTATCTGTTTCTTCAGTTCCGTAATATCGCGGCGCATGTCGAACAGCACGCTGTAGAGTATTTCGCGTTCGGTTTCAAATGTCTTGCCGTCGCTCTTGTGTCCTGCGATAGTGGGGAGGTTGCTTGTCTGCTCCTTTGGAAGGTAGTGCGATATTGTCTCGCCATTGATCTCTCTGTTGAGCTCCAGGATGGATATCTGCTCCGCTATGTTTTTCAACTGACGTATGTTTCCCGGCCATGAGTATGCTGTGATGGCTCTTTTGGCACTCTCGTCCAGTTGGATTCTGGGTACGTTGTATTTCTGGGCAAAGTCCATTGTGAATTTCTTGAATAGCAACACAACGTCATCGCCGCGTTTGCGCAGTGCGGGAACGTTAATGGGTACTGTGCTGAGGCGGTAATAGAGGTCTTCCCTGAAACGGCCGTCAGCAATTGCTTCAATGAGGTTGACATTGGTGGCGCAGACAATGCGTACGTTGGTCTTTTCAACGTCCGATGAACCAACCCTTATGTATTCACCGTTCTCGAGCACACGTAGCAGGCGGGCTTGTGTGGCCATTGGCAGCTCTGCCACCTCGTCAAGGAATATGGTGCCACCGTCGGCTTCGCTAAAGTATCCTTTACGTTCGTTTACAGCACCGGTGAAGGCACCTTTTACGTGGCCAAAGAGCTCGGAGTCTATTGTTCCCTCGGGGATGGCTCCGCAGTTTACGGCAATGTATTTGTTGTGCTTGCGAACGCTGTTGTTGTGTATTATTTTAGGAAAGAACTCTTTACCTACACCGCTCTCTCCGGTAATGAGTACCGACAAGTCGGTCATCGCTACCTGAATGGCGGTGTCTATCGCTCTGTGCAGTGCCGGGTCATTGCCAATGATTCCGAACTGCTGCTTTACCTTTTGTATATCGGCTAGATTCATGTCTCGTTAATTGCTGATGTTAGAATGGGAATAGCAAAGGCAGTACTAGTATCATTACAATTCCCAGAATTATCTGCAGGGGCAAACCTACCTTGACGTAATCGGAGAATGTGTATTGTCCGGCCGGTTTCACCAGTGCGTTGGGTGGTGTGGAGAACGGTGATGCAAAGCAGAGGCTTGCTCCCAATGTCACGGCAAATAGCATTGGGACCGGGCTCACACCTATGCTGGTGGCGCACTTCATGGCAATTGGGGCCATGAGCACGGCGGTTGCTGTGTTGCTGATGAACATTGTCAGCAGTGATGTCGCAAAATATATTGCCGCAAGCATTACCGTGGGGTGGAAACCGCCGAGCGATTTCTCCATTGATGCCGATACCCATGTAGAGATTCCTGTCTTTTCCAATGCTATCGACAATGGTATCATGGCGGCAATGAGCATGATGCTTTCCCAATTTATGGTCTTGTATGCCGCCTCGACATTGCGGAAGCAACCGGTGAGCACGGTTAGCAGGCCGGCTATCACCACTGCTGTTACGGGTGCCACAATGTTGAATGCCATTGCTGCAATCATGGCTATCATTATCACGGCTGCAATGGGTGCTTTGTAGTCCAAAGTCACTTTGGCAGCCTCTTCGAGTGGGCGCCCCATGACAATCCACTCGTTGGTCTCCTTTTCGAGGTTGGCGATGTTGCTCCATGTGCCCTGTACCAGCAACACGTCACCCGTGTGTATCGTTTCGTTGGCAAGTCCCTGGAGAATGTATTCCCCCTTGCGGCATATACCCAGAATGCTTACATTGTATCTGGTGCGGAACTGTACCTCCTTGATGCTCTTGTTTATGACGGTTGATGATGGCATGAGTACAATCTCGGCAACACCGATATCATAGAAATCGAGCTTGTTCGCTTCGTTGTCGGTGATGTACTCAAGATTATAGTCGGCCATGAGCTTCTTTACCAGCTCCTCGGCGCCCGATATGTAGAGTATATCGCCGGCACGCAGCATTGTGTCGGAATCGGCTGCCTGCTGTATTACTGATTTCGTGAGGAAGTTGCGCTGTCCCTTTTCAATGTGGCGCACCTCTATGATGTTGAGGCCGTATACCTTCCTGATATTGAGCTCGCCAATCATCTTGCCGGCTGCCAATGAGTCTGCATTGACCTGTACTTTGTGCAGGCTGTTCGAGATACCGTACTCCTTGACGAGTGTCTTCAATGATTTTGCACTGCTGGCACTTTTGCCGCTCAATGAACCAGGCTTCGATAGATATCTCTTGCTCAGTGGAAGCAGTATTATTGTACCTACCGCTGCGCATATGAGACCTACGGGCAGGAATGTGAAGAAACCGAGCCCTTCATATCCGTTTTTTATCAACTCTTCGTT
Source organism: Bacteroidaceae bacterium (assembly GCA_045644005.1). GTDB lineage: Bacteria > Bacteroidota > Bacteroidia > Bacteroidales > Bacteroidaceae > HGM04593. The sequence continues at coordinate 4,548 of JAZRGF010000162.1, forward strand.
GATGACAAGGTTGGGCGGGGTACCAATGAGTGTCATCATACCACTCATGCTGCTTGCGAAAGCCAAAGGCATGAGCAGGCGGCTTGGGTTCATCTTGGCGCTCATGGCCATGCTCACTACAATTGGAATCATTATGGCTACGGTTCCCGTGTTGCTTACGAATGCTCCCATGAAAGATGTTACGGCCATGGCCAGAATGAAAAGACGTGTTTCGCTGTTTCCCGCAAGGCGCATCAGCTTGGAGCTTATCATTTTTGCGAGTCCGGTCTGGAAAATGGCACCGCCTACAACGAAAAGGCCCACCATCATTATTACCGCAGTGCTTGAGAAACCCGAGAATGCTTCTTTGGGTGTTGGCTCCAGAATGCCCATGATAACAAGCAATGCCAGTGCGCACAATGCGACAATATCGGAACGGATTTTGCCCGATATGAAGAAGACCATTGTAAATATTAACGTTGCAAGAGTCCCGATAGCATCGAGATTTTCAGTGATGAGTGTGTACATTTATGCAGTTCTTTATATAATGGTTGCAAAGTTAGCAAAATAATGGGATAAAAATGCGCTTTAATCGTGTAAAATGAGTATATTCGCATCAATTTCCGTGTGGGCGCACAATGCGCTGTGCGGGAAGTCAAACACTTACGGTTATAAGAATATTCAAGTACATATTCGGTACGGTTGCGGTGATGGCGTTTCTGCTCTTCCTGCTCCTGATGTCAATGAGGCTCGCTTATGTTAAGTCTCGTATAGCTTCGTATGCATCGTCCGAAATAACCGGAATGCTGGGCATGCCCCTTGATGTGGAGGAAGTGGAGGTGCGCGGCTTGAATGATGTGCGGTTGCGGAATGTGGTGCTGTGCGGTGTTGGAGGGGATACGATAGCGTGCGTCCAGGAGGCGCGTGTCTATCTGCAGACAAAGAGATTGCTGAAGGGAGAGGTGAGGGTGAATACATTGGTGTTCGCGGCTCCCGATATAAGACTTAGCCGCAGCGTCCCTGGCGGGGAACTGAATATACAATCTCTCGTGGACTTGCTGTCGCGTGACAAAAAAGAAGAGAAGTCAAAGATTGACTTGCGCATAAATCAGTTGTTGATGTATGATGGCCGTCTATCCTATGATGTGCTCAGCGAAGTGCGTGACAGTGCCGGCTTTGATGCGGAGCACATTGATGTAACCGATTTTGCCTGCAACATGTCGCTCAGGGAGCTGCGTGACGATAGGCTGGATCTCAATATACGTTCCATTAGCGGCAATGAGAGCTGTGGTTTTATTTTGGAGCGCTTCAGGGCAAATGTATTTAAGGCGGGGGATAGCATGCGTGTGGAAAATCTTGAATTGAGGACTCCACGCAGCCGGGTGCTCTCTGACAGGCTTGTGGCCTGCGCCGACAGCGCGTGGCGCGATATTGCGGTGTCGGGTAGTGTGAGAAGTAATTGTCTTGCCATGGAGGATGTAGCTCTGTTTGTGGATTTGCCTGTAGATGCAATGTCGTCCGTGGAGTTCAGTGTGGATGGATTTTACCATAAGGATAGTGTTGATGTGGCTGTGTCATTGTCGGCAACCGACAACAGTTTTGGTGTGAATGCAGATGCCGTGGCCGTAAATCCTTTTGTAGAGGATATGCGTGGACGGGTGGTTGTTGACGATTGCTATGTCAGCGAAGAGGTTACGTCAATGCTTGTTTCTCTTTTTAAGCCGGCCACTCTTGATTATGACCTGACAGGTGTGTTGGGCGCGGTGCACATGAACGGCGATGTCTCGTTCGACAAGGACAAGGTGGGTGGCCGGTTAGCGGTAGGATGCGGTAGTGGCTCTATTGCTGCCTATGGCTCTTTGGCATCGGACTGGCAATACCGGGTGTCGTTGGATGGTCAAGGGCTGAATTTGGAGAGGCTTACCGGTGTTGCAGGTCTTGAGGTTTGTGAAATGATGTTGGAGGCTGCGGGCAATGTAAAGAACCCTGATAATTATGCTGTCATAAACGGCAGTGTGACAAATCTTGTATACAACGACTATTGCTATGCACCTATTGAATTCAGCGGTTCCTGTGCGGCCGATGTGATGACGGCGAAGGTTGTCGCCGATGACCCGAACGCAAAAATGCGTCTCACGGCAAAATACAGCATTGCCGATGACAGGATGCTCAAACTATCGCTCAGGAGTGACAGGTTGGCGCCAGCCGGGCTCAATTTGTATAATGACGAGAGAAATCCGGATATATCTTTCGACTTGAACGGTGAGTTCATAGACTATGGCGAGGGACGCACTATCGTGAACGCGAAAATAGACAATCTCTCTTTAAAGAGTGATGCTGACACCACTTTTATACGTAATTTCTATGTCAGTGACAACAAGACCGGTGATGACAGGCTTTTTGTCGTGACATCTGATTTCGCAAGTGCAAGTATATTTGGCGATTTTGATTTTGGACGTATAAAAAGCAGCCTTATCGACATATTGAGCTCTCATCTGCCGGTTCTGGAGCTTGTCCCCGACAATGTTGCCACACCTTCCGCCTTTGCTAATGACTTCTATTACGATGTGTCTATAACCAATACCGTGCCGTTGACAAAGATGTTCAATCTCCCGATAACGGTACTTGAGCCCTCTGGGATAAAGGGTGTTTTCAATGAACGCGAGAATATTTTCAATATCGACGGAACAATAAACAAGATAGATGTCAAAGGTGGGGTGATACGTTCGCTCAGTATCGCCGGCAAGTCGGGCATTGGCGGGCTTGACCTGAATGTCCAGCTCACCAAGCCGCTGTCGCGCAAGATAAAGAATTTTGATTACAATAATCTCTCCGAGGATATTGTGGTTAGAATCAATGCAAATGTCGAGTCCGATAAAATAAGGGGGCTTGTCAACTGGAACAACTTCAAGGCCGATGATGTGATGATGGGTATGGTGCGTATGGATGCTGCGCTTGGACGTGATGCCGAACGCGAGCTTGAACTCGATGCCAAGATATACAGTGACAGCGTAATACACAAGAATAAGGTCTGGTATATAAATGAGGGCGCTGTCTCCGGCAGGATAGACAGGCTGCTAGTCGAGAATATCGGGCTATACTGCGAGGACCAGAATCTGATGGTTGAGGGTGTCCTTGGCAAGGAGACGAGTGATAGCCTGAACGTATATCTCAACAATGTCGATGTTGCTGCGGTCTTTGACCTAATCAAATTCAAGACATTGGAATTTGGTGGCAGGGCTACCGGTACGGCATTGGGCACCGGCTTGTTGGCAGCACCCAATGCCGGTGGAAATCTTATTGTGGAGAATTTTAGCATTGACGGTGCGGAGCTGGGCAATGGAAATGTGTATGTGGGTTGGGAGAATGATACCAAGAGCATTGTGCTTGGTGCCGAGATATATAACAGTGAGAATGAACTCTCTGCGGTGAAGGGCTTCCTGTCGCAGCCCAATGATACGATAACTTTGCAGATTGATGCAAACAATCTCAATGCAGCGTTCCTCAACAAGAAACTCGGAACTTTCCTGTCCGATATTGACGGAACTGCTAGCGGCAAGGTGCATATACATGGCGGGTGGCGTCTTGTAGACCTTGAAGGCGCAGTGGCGCTGTACTGCTCGGCAAAGGTAAATGCAAACAATACAAGGTACTACTTCACAGGTGATTCAATTAGATTCTCCGACGGTGTCATGGCTTTCGACAATGCAAGGATTTATGACCGCTTTGGTAACCGTGGCACTCTTTCAGGGCCTCTGAAGCATCAGAATTTGAGCAAGTGGACCTGTAATTTCAATATAAAGGCCGAGGAAATGCTTGTCTATGACACGGACGATTTCGGAACCCTCCCATTCTATGGAACGGTGTTTGCAACAGGCGATGCGTTGATAAAGAGTGACGGTAGGGGGTTCCTTTTGAAGGCCGATGCAAAAAGTATGCCCGGCTCACGCTTTGTCTATAACTCTAATGTGACAAGCGGTGCGCGTGATAACAGTTTTGTGACATTCACGGATAACAGCAAACGCAAGAAGACAGAGCTGCCGCAGAAGCAGGACGGGGGTAAGAGTGATGCATACAGCAAGACAGCAAGCAAGATGACGCTTGACTTTATGCTTGATGTCAATGAGTCGCTTGAGGTGAAGGTCTACACCAATTTGCAGAACGATGACTATATCAGCATTTATGGCGCAGGCCCAATAAATGCCATATATGACGACAAGACCGGTTTCAGCATGAAAGGAAATCTTGCCCTTGCGCGTGGTCAGTATAAATTTACTATTCAGGATATATTCCCAAAAGTTTTTGACATTGCAAAAGGCAGTACAATCGCTTTCAACGGCGACCCCTACAGGGCCGGACTTAACCTGAAAGCAAAATACCTTGTTCCGTCGGCCTCGCTCAGTGACCTTACGACGGAGATTGCAAGGCGCAAGACCGTCAAGGTAAATTGTGTGATGGATATTACCGGTAGCCTGGCTTCGCCTAACCTGGCATTTGACCTTGAACTCCCGGAGGGCAGCGAGGAGGAACGTGAGCTGCTTGCCAGTGTGGCCAGCACGCCCGACCAGAAGAATATGCAGTTCGTCTATCTGTTGGGTGTGGGTAAATTCTATACCTTTGATACGAACAATGCACAGGCCGGCATGACGAACTCTTCATCAGCAGTTGAGTCGTTGATATCCAATACAATATCGGGACAAATAAACAATATGTTAGGTAAAATCATCAATAATGGCAATTGGGATATTTCGGGTAACATATCCACAAGCGAGCGTGGATGGAACAGCATGGAGGTCGAGGGTATGTTGCGTGGCCGTCTGCTCGACAACCGCTTACAGATAAACGGCAACCTCGGCTATCGTGAGAACCCTATTGCCAACCGTAACTTTATAGGTGATTTTGAGCTGCTGTGGCTGTTGAATCCAAAATATAATTGGAATATCAAGGCATACAGCAAGACCAATGACCGCTACTTCTCAAAGACCGACCTCACCACGCAGGGAATAGGTACTTCAATACTCTTTGAGTTTGACAGATGCAAATGGTGGGGCAAGAAAAAGAAGACTAAAAACGAAACCGATGCTGCGCAGCAGCCGGCTGGGAATAAGGAGGCTATGACCGCTGAGGAATCTGCAGGCAATGAAGGAGAGAAATGAATAATTCCTAAATATAGATAATGTAGTTATGAGAAACTTTACCTCTGTAAATGATATATGTGACCTGAAAAAGGCGCTCGATGAGGCTTTTGAGATTAAGGCCGACCGTTACAAATACTGCGAACTGGGCAGGAACAAGACCCTGATGATGGTGTTCTTCAACTCGAGCCTGCGCACAAGGTTAAGTACACAGAAGGCTGCCTTGAATCTTGGTATGAACGTTATTGTTCTTGATATAAACCAGGGCGCCTGGAAGCTGGAGACCGAGCGTGGTGTGATTATGGACGGTGACAAACCCGAACACTTGCTCGAGGCAATACCGGTGATGGGCTGTTATTGCGATGTCATAGGTGGGCGTTCATTCGCCCGTTTCGAGAATAAGGAGGACGATTACAACGAGGTAATACTTAACCAGTTCATAAAATATTCGGGTCGTCCGGTGTTCTCCATGGAGGCCGCTACACGTCATCCGCTGCAGAGCTTTGCCGACCTCATAACCATTGAGGAGTACAAGACAAAACCCCGTCCAAAAGTAGTGCTTACCTGGGCTCCGCATCCCAAGGCACTGCCACAGGCTGTGCCAAACTCGTTTGCCGAGTGGATGAATGCGGCCGATTATGATTTTGTAATCACACATCCCAAGGGGTATGAACTTGACCCTGCATTTGTGGGCAATGCGCGTGTGGAGTATGACCAGATGAAAGCTTTTGAGGGTGCCGATTTTGTGTATGCAAACAACTGGTCGGCATATGAGGGTGAGAATTACGGCAAGGTACTCTCTACAGACCGCGACTGGACGGTGAGCGAGCGCCAAATGGCCGTTACCGACAATGCCTATTTCATGCACTGCCTGCCTGTAAGGCGTAATATGATTGTTACTGACGATGTCATTGAGAGTGAACGCTCATTGGTTATCCCCGAGGCTGCCAACCGTGAAATCTCGGCAACAGTGGTGTTGAAGAACATTCTTGAAGGACTTGAATAAACAAATGCGGCAACCGGTTAAGGTTGCCCCATTTGTTTATTTAACGTGAGTTCGATATAAGCTAAATCAAATCGCGAACCTGTCATCCCGACAGAGCGTAGCGACGAGGGATCTCAAAAATGTCGTAAAATAAGAGATCTCTCACGTAGCGTTAGTTCGCTATCGCTCATCGAAAACATCTTTTAATATTTTACCAAGGTATGGTCGAGATGACAAAACACGCTAAATTTTAGTATAAATTCTTATATCGAACTCACGTTATTTAATTGTGCTGCATGATTCTTTTTAGTATTCCGTCTATCGAGAATTTTCCCGGGCCGGTGATAAACAGCAGTGCAAAGATTGCCAGGTACATGAGTGACAGTTCTTTTATGTCGAGCGGGTCGCCGGCATGTATTACAAAAACGGCAATACACATGGTAAATATCATTGGTATGAGGCTCAGACGGAACAGCGCACCAAGTATGAAGCCTGTTGAGCACAGAATCTCGGCAAACAGCACCAGCCATAGCGACAGTGTACTGCCAAGGCCTATGGGGTCGGGGAATGTTTCTGGTGCATCGCTGTAGATATGCAGTTTGGCTATTCCGTGCGAAAGGAACATGAAACCGAATATGATGCGCGCCATAAGCAACACGAATGACTTGGCCGATGACGTTACCGGCTCATAGAAGAGTGAATTGAGTAACCTTTTCCTATACATGATATGCGGTGTCTTTTTATGAAGAACACCGCATATCCTTTTTTGTTTTTTGCCGGCAAACTTTATTTCAATTCAAAACGAACATTGACAGTAAAACGATATGTGTTCTTGCCTATGCTTATTATCGGTTCGCCTACCGCGTGCTCTATGGTTGCATCTTCGGCAACGTTTGACATGCGCGCCTTGTACATCCTTGGCTGTGTCTGGCCGCTGTTCATCCAGTAGCTGATGGTTATGGCTTTGCCGGCTTCCTGCCCAATTGCTCCGGCAAGCATCTGCGCTTCGGCTTTTGCGAGCTGCATGGCTTCAATGCCCATTTCGGCCTTCAGCTCCTGCTCGGCAGTGTATCTTGTGCGCACCAGCTCAATGTCCGATATCTGTCTCTCTTCAAGCGCGGCAATCACACTTTGCATTATGGCAACATCGTCGAGCCTGAGCATCTATGTGGCCTCGGCCTGCGACTTGATGCTTTTTGAAAATGACTTGTAGCCCACCTCGCTGCCCATGTAGTTGAGTGTGAGGCATTCCGGGATGTCTATGCGGTTAATCTTTAACGCGCCAATCATAGCTTCCTGCATCTGTTCAAGGGTTTTCTTGCCTTTGTAGTCTTTCTCCCTGATGGTTATCTGCAGATACAGCTCATTTGGGGTCACTTCGCGCTCAACGGTGGTACTTATGTCAATGTAGGCCTCTCCGGTGGTCTGTGCGGCGCTCTTTGTCGGTACTATAAACAATAACAGCAGTGTGGCTATTACACTTGTTGCAATGATGTTCCTTTTCATATCGTTATTTTTAATTGGTTATACAATATGCTCTTGTGGTGAGTCTCTTAGTGAAACGCACTGCAAGTTGGCAAATTTTGTTGTGGGAAACAAATCTGCCATAGCATATTTAGGGATATTTTAATTGGATTAATCTTTTTTAATACCCTGCTTGCGGAATTCAAGCGGGGTAGCTCCACTTTTCTTCTTGAAGAATGTGGAGAACTGTCCTATGCATTCAAAATGCAGTTTTGTTGAAATGTCGGCAATGCTCATGTTGGTAGACAGCAGCAGTTCCTTTGCTTTTATGAGTCTCAGCTCCAGTCTGTACTGTCCGGGAGATATGCCGCACCTTCTCTTGAATTCACGGCGGAAGAGTGAGTAGCTCACGCCAAGCGAGCGCGCGATATCCTCCAATGGCTCGTTGTTTGTGGTGTCCTCCTTCATCACTGCCTTGGCCTGGTTTATTATGCGCTCTATGTATGTGTCGCCATATGTGTGGTTTATGTCCTCATAGTGTATGCGCCCAATGAGCGATATTGCAAGGCTTGCAATGACCTGCTGGTATCCCTTCTTTTCCTCCAATGCAATGTCAAGAATCTCATGGAATGTGCCTATGATTCTTGCGTCTACTCCAATCCTGAAGACGCAGTTCTTGAAGGTAAAGAATCCGGCTCTGATCTTGTCATCCATGAAATGACCGCTGAAACCTATCCAGTGGTCATCCCACCCGGTGTCGGGGTCTGGGCTGAAAGAGTGCCACTCGCCGGGGAAGAGAATGAACATCATACCTGCTTCAATCCTGGTTCTTGAGCATGAGGAACTTTCAAAGTGTCCGCTGCCGCGTGTAATGTAGTATATCTGGTATTCATTCAGCACGCGGTGACCGTTTTCCTTGAATCTGTAACCATCGGGGTGGGCCGAGAGCGGGTAGCTGTCTCCCGGATGGACATGTTGGAAACCGACGGTTGTGACGGCAAGCCCCCACGATTTGTCGCGCGGGGTTACCTGCAGGTATCTGAAACTCTCTACCTTCTCTTTGCCGGTTGTATCTTCTGCCATTTTTCTATATTGCCAAGGCGCATGCCCATTCATAATGCAAAGGAAACAATAAGTTTTGAATTCTCATATTCCTTGTTAAAGAAAAAATAACGGATAGTACCTGAAATGCATGGTGTGGTGTTTTAAACAAAAAGAGCGGTCTGGTGTTTATTTTTCTGTATTCATATAAAATGTGACAAGTTATGAAAAGATTTTCAAAATTTACTTTGTTGACGGCTTGGGGCTTGTTTGCCGCAGTGTCTGTCAACGCACAGAGTTGGGTGGGGATTGCCGATGATGCTACTCCCGTGATCTGTATCAGCGAGACCGTTAACGAGGCGCCCGATGTAGTGGAGATTTTCCAGACCACACAAAGCCTTTATCACAATGATCCTCGTGCTCCGCGCTTTGTCCTTGTGGACCAGAAGGGTAAATGGGGACTTGGTATCGGCGGTTATCTGCAGACAAAAATCGAGTACGATTTTGACAGGGCTGTCGATAATGTTGATTTCTTGCCGTCGGCCATACAGCGTGGCGGGGCACCTTCGAGCCAGTTCAGGATGGATATGACAAATTCGGTTCTCTTCCTCAAGCTTGTAGGAACAAACCGTCTGTTGGGCGATTTTGAGGTGTTCACATCGGCCAATTGGCGTGGCAGCGGGCTTGGATTGCAGTTGCAGAATGCCTACATGAGCACCAAGTATCTCAAGATTGGTTATTCTGTGGGTTCGTTCATGGACTTGGCTGCTATCCCTGTAACCATTGACTATGGTGGCCCATGTGGTATGACGTTCTATCGTGCTACACAGGTGATGTTGCGCTATGGCTTCGACTTCGGTCTCTCAATGGGTATTTCTCTCGAGGCTCCCGATGTGAATGCCACCGAGAACGAGACCTTTACCATAGATGCCCAGCGAGTGCCCAATATCCCCATCTATGTGCAGTATAACCTGTTCAATGACCCGCAAAACCACATACGTCTTGGTGCCATAATGCGCGATATCTCATATGTTGACAAGGTAACGGGCAAGGATAATGACAAGGTGGGTTGGGGTGCCCAGGCCAGTCTTATGACAACCATGGGTGGTCTCCAGTTGCGTGGACAGTATACCATTGGCGAGGGTATAGGCTCCCTAATCAACAATGTCTCCAATGTGGGTGTGGATGTGGTGCCCGATCCCACAACACCCGGCAATGCAATGATGCTTACCAGCCAAAGCTGGTATGCGGGCATCCAGTATAACTTCGGCAGCCGTTTCTTTGCATCGGCAACGTATAGCCAGACGGTGCTCATGTCGCGCAAGGGATTTGCCGAGGCCAACCCCGGCGGTTATCAGAAAGGACAGTATGTGGCAGCAAACTTCTTCTATAATGTGACTGACAATATGCAGCTTGGAGTCGAGTATCTGCATGGTTGGCGCTTCGACTTTGACGGCAAAACCTATAATGCCAATCGAATAAATCTTTCTGCCAGATATGATTTCTAATCCCTTTCCCGCGTCATAGAACCCGTGTTTTCCCCGGAGAGTCTGTTGCTCCGGGGTTTATTTTTGCACTCTTCGCTTTACGATTTTTATCATATTTTATTTTGTTTTATAGAAATAATGAATATTTTTGTAACGTGAAAGGTTTCGTCTGTTGCAGGCCTGTTGCGGGTCTGCAGATATTGTGGCCAATCTTTACACCGGTAAGAAACCGTAATATTGTGAAAAACATAAATTAATGATATATGGATTTCTTTAACAACATTATCTCTTACGTATCGGGGTTAAGCTCGTTGGAGCTCTCCTATATGTTTGTGATTGCCTTTATGTTTGTCCTCGCCATCATTGACCTTACGGTAGGTGTGAGCAATGATGCCGTGAACTTCTTGAGTTCGGCGGTGGGTTCAAGGGCTGCAAAAATCAAGCACGTATTAATTGTTGCCGCGGTGGGTGTCTTTGTGGGTGCCGCTTTCAGTAGCGGAATGATGGATGTGGCGCGTCACGGTATTTTCGACCCCTCATTCTTCACTTTCGAGAACGTTATGTGCATCTATCTTGCAGTGGTCATCAGTGACGTGTTCCTGCTCGACCTCTTCAATTCACTTGGTCTGCCAACATCTACAACCGTCTCAATGGTGTTTGAGTTGCTCGGTGCATCGTTCATCACAGCGCTACTTTCCTCATCGGGCGAGGGATTGGGTATGCTCAATACCGACAGAGCCATGACAATCATCATCTCAATCTTCCTTTCAGTTGCCATAGCCTTTGTCTTTGGTCTTGTAGTGCAGTGGATTTCACGTATAATATTCACATTCCACTATCGCAAGAACCTGGGACGTAAGATTGGTCTTTACGGCGGTTTTGCATCTACTGCAATCATCTATTTCATGATTGTGAAGGGATTGAAGGGAAGCTCGCTCAAGGCAATGCTCCCTGCAAGTGTGCAGGAGTTCGTGTTCGAAGAGACCGGTATGTTTATACTTTGTGCTTTTGTCGTGCTCACGATAGTGATGCAACTGTTGCATTTCTGCAAGGGCAATGTACTTAAGGTGGTTGTTCTCATGGGTACATTCTCGCTGGCAATGGCATTTGCGGGCAATGACCTTGTGAACTTCATCGGTGTTACACTCGCGGGTCTTGAGTCTTTCCAGACTCTTGTCGCCAATGGCGGTAACGTGGATATGACAATGGAATCGCTTGGCATGCCGGCAACAACAAACATCATGTTCCTTGTGGGAGCCGGTGCTGTGATGGTATATGCCCTCTTTACAAGCAAGAAAGCACGTAAGGTGTTGCAGACATCAATCGACCTCTCGAGCCAACAGAATGAGGAGAACGAGATGTTCGGTACATCGTCGGTTGCGCGTAACCTTGTACGTGCTGTGTCAAAACTTGTCGATGCTGTGACACGCAACACCCCCGAAAGTGTGAAACAATGGATTGGCAAGCGTTTTGCCCCGCTTGAGGAACGCGAGGATGTCGCCTTTGACCTTGTCCGCGCATCGGTTAACCTTGTGCTTGCCGGTTTGCTCATTGCAGTGGGTACGTCGTTGAAATTGCCGCTCTCAACAACATACGTGACATTTATGGTTGGTATGGGTTCTTCACTTGCCGACCGTGCATGGGGCAGGGAGAGTGCTGTATATCGTGTAACAGGTGTGGTTTCGGTAATCGGAGGATGGTTCATAACTGCCGGTGCAGCATTCATCATTGCAGCTCTTGTATCTTCAATAATGAATTTTGGCGGTGTGATTGCAATGTATATAATGATTGCAATTGTAATCTATCTGCTCATCCGTAGCCATGTAAACTATAACAAGAAGAAGGCTGCAGAGACTGTCGATGTCAAGATGGATGTCATTCTTAAGTCGGAAAATCAAGACGAGGTTTGGGAGAATCTCAAGTCCCACACTGCCGATACCCTCTCTCATACACTTGTATTCTCGGCCGAGGCTTACAAGAAGATGTTCGACTCCTTCTCAAGGGATGCCTTGCGCCCGCTCAAGAGTACATTGATTAAGATTGTAGAGGAGAAGGCTTTGATGAAGAAACAGCGCCGCTCCGAGACACGTGGTCTGCAGCGCATTGACCAGCAGATGGCATTTGAACGTAGCACATGGTATCACTTGTGTACAAACAGTTGCCAGCAGATGCTCAACACACTCACCCGCATTGGTGAGCCTATGAAGGAGCATGCCGACAATAGCTTCAACCCGCTCTCAAAGAGTTATGTCGAGGAATTCTCACCATATTGCAAGGATGTATATGATGTTTTGAAGGATATCAATGGTATTATTGCTACAGGCGATTACTCTAATGCCGAGGAGGTTTCTACAAGAGCAAAGGAACTCAAGCATAAGCTTGCCAACCTGCGCAAGACACAGACAATGCGTCTGCACCAGAGCAATGGTAGCCTGCGAATGGACTTTGTATATCTTAACCTCATCCAGGAGAGCCACGAGCTTCTCAGTGAGGTGCGTAACCTGTTGCGTGGTGGTAACAAGTTCTTTGCTCTGCAGGTGACATCACCCGATGAACCTAAACTCTAAAGAATTTTATTGATTACACTGTCGGCAAGGGTTATTTTTTGATAAAAAAGCCTTTGCCGACATATATTTTATTACTTTCGCAAATAAAAAAGATATTTCAATATGAAATTCATAGGACCTCATGTATCGGCAAGCGGCGGCGTGGAAAATGCTCCGCTCAATGCAACAGCTGTGGGCGCCAATGCCTTCGCCCTGTTTACCAAGAACCAGCGTCAGTGGGTGGCGGCTCCGCTCACGGCAAAGAGTATAGAACTCTTTAAGGAGAACTGCCGTAAGGGCGGTTTTGAACCACAATATATATTGCCCCATGACAGTTACCTTATAAATTTGGGTAACCCCGATGAAGAGGCGCTGCAGAAGTCGCGTGCGGCATTCCTTGATGAGATGCAACGTTGTGAGCAGCTTGGGCTTACAATGCTAAATTTTCATCCCGGCAGCCACTTGAACAAAATCTCTGTAGAGCAGTGTCTTGATGAGATTGCCGCAAACATCAACCTTGCGCTTTCAAAGACAAAGGGTGTTACTGCGGTCATTGAGAATACTGCAGGGCAGGGCAGTAATGTGGGAAATAAATTGGAGGAGCTGCGCTACATTATTGACCGCGTTGATGACAAGAGCCGCGTGGGCGTGTGCATTGATACCTGTCACTTCTATTCTGCCGGCTATGATATTGTAGCTGATTACGACGGCGCTTTCGGGGAACTGGAGCGTGTCGTTGGTCTGGAGTACCTGAAAGGTATCCATCTTAACGATACAAAGAAACCGCTCGGTTCACGTGTCGACAGGCATGACAGTGTTGGTATTGGTCTGCTTGGCATTGACTTCTTCAAGCGCTTTATGAAAGACCCTCGTTTTGATAATATGCCCATTATCCTTGAAACACCCGATGAGGCTCGTTGGGCCGAGGAGATTGCTCTCCTGCGCTCGTTCGAGTAATTGCTTGAGTTGAGAGTTTAACCAAGGCTTATGATATATAATCTGCCCCGCTGATATCACAACATCAGCGGGGCAGATTATATACGTTGGGGATATTCTTCTTACATATCATCAATAAGAAGGAAAATTGTTTTTGCCTCCCTGCCTTTCTTGCATGTATTGCAACGGAACGGCAGTGCGCCATATGTTATTGCATCAAGTGTGTTTGCCAGTTCTACAGGTACGTATACCATTGAGTAACCGCCCGGCTCCTCCTCGTAGTAGAGGCCTATGTTGCCGTCGGGCAGTATACACATTGATGAATAGGCCGATTCGCGGTCGGTTATCTGAATCTTCTTCCAATACTTGGAAAGTTCGGTCGGTGTGTATGTTGCAGGGTCATCTGAAAGTTCCTTATAGAAGATTGACACTCCGCTACGGTTGTTGCCGGTGGGTACGGACTGGAACAGTACGTTGCCAATGCGCAAAGGCTCGCCGTTGGTGTCGTTGCTGCCGAATTTCAGGTTGCCCACCTGGTCGGTTGCCACGGCGCCGTCCCA
>JAZRGF010000163.1:0-16962 GCA_045644005.1 Bacteroidaceae bacterium
GGTAAGGGACATTGTAGGCGACAGGGTAGAGGTGTTGTCGCTTGCCGACATCGATTGTTACGATGATATCCCCGAGACTGCCGATACACTGCAGGGGAATGCGCTCATAAAGGCAAGGCACATATATGAGAAGTATGGCCTTGACTGCTTTGCCGATGATACAGGCCTTGAGGTTGAGGCTCTCGATGGTGCTCCGGGTGTCTATTCGGCACGTTATGCAGGCGATGAGTGCAATTCCGAGGCCAACATGCACAAGCTTTTGGAAAATTTAACAGGAAAAACAAACCCCAATGCACAATTTCGCACGGTAATTGCGTTAATTGTAAAGGGCGAGGAGATGCTTTTCAATGGTATTGTAAAAGGAACCATCGCTACAGAGAAGAGGGGTGATTCGGGTTTTGGCTACGACCCCATCTTCATCCCCGAGGGACACTGTGAGAGTTTTGCGCAGATGAGCAGTGAAATGAAAAACAGCATGAGCCACCGTTTTCGCGCAACACAGCAGCTTGGTGACTATTTGAAAGAGAATTATGATTAAAAAAGTGTTGATATCTTTTCTGTTTGTCCTTGTGTCGGTTCTGGGAGTGAAGGCTTCCGACGACAACTGGACACTTTATCCGTCGTACCACAATGCAACGTATTGCCAGGTGATGGGGGACAGGATATATGTGTTGGCTTCGGGTGCGCTCTATTCTTACAGCAGGAGCGACAACGAGGTAAGGACATATGACAAGATAACGACATTGAGCGATATTGATATATCGCACATCCGCTACTCAAGTTTCCTGGATGCTATGGTTATCGTATACAGCAATGCGAACATAGATATTCTGTACAATGATGAAACTGTCTACAATATCACCGATTTCAAGAATAAGCAGCTCTCCGACAAGACGATAAACAATATAGACATTCAAGGCAGCACGGCCTATCTTTCGACATCCTTCGGCATTGTCGTGCTCGACCTCGAGAATATGGAGTTCGAGAATACGTACAATCTTGGGCTCGATACCTATTGTGCATATCTCTACAATGGCTTTTTATATGCCGGTACAAAAAGCGGTTTCTACTGTTGTGACGCTACAAAGAATCTTCTTGACAAGAATAACTGGCAACAAATTTATAATGAATATGTGATGACATCCCTTTGTGAACTTGGGGGGAAATTGTATTGCCAGATAAAAAATTTGGGTCTATACACTTTTACACATAATCCAAAAAGATTATATCCGGTTGTTTACAACGAAGGCGAGGCGTATCATACAATGTATAGGTTAGGCAATGAGATTATAGCTCCGGCCAAGAATAAGGTAAGTGTGATATCCGATGACAAAAATGTTGTCACTTATATAAATAGCGGTAGCAACCATGTTGTAAAGGATGGAGACATCTTTTGGGACTGCAATGGGTATAATGGTTTGGTGGAGTGTAAGGTAAAGGATGAAGTTCTTGTGCCGGTGGCATCGGCCATAGTTCCTAATAGCCCCGTCCGTAATTATTGTGAGTTCATGAAATTTTCCGATACCGGAAAATTGCTGGTTGCGGGCGGTAATATAAACTATTTTGGGTTGCGTGAGAATGACCATGACGGGACATTGATGGAGTTTAATGCCGAGTATGACCGATGGAATAACATCACCCCGGATAGTATAAAGAGTGTTACGGGACTTGAGTACTCTAATATGTGTTCGATAGATGAAGACCCAACCCGGCCGGGGCATTATTTTGCAGGTTCTTTCGGTTATGGTGTCTGTGAGTTTATGAATGGCCGTTTCGTACAGCATTATGATTTTGAGAACTCTCCGCTTGAGAGCGCTGTACAGGGTAATAGAGCCTACGTTCGTGTACCTTATGTCCTTTTTGATAAGGAGGGAAACCTGTGGTGCATCAATACCAGAGCCAAAGATATTGTAAAGGTTATTAAGAAGAGTGGAGAATGGCTCTCCTTGAACTATAAGGATATCGAAGGATTCAAAACAATGGTAAAACCATTTTTTGATTCCAGAGGGTGGCTTTGGATAACTTCGCTGCAGGGTGAGGCCGGTTTGTTCTGTGCAAAGACCAATAATACACCACTCGATACAAGTGATGATGTCACAAAGATATGGACAGCCAAATTTACCAATCAGGATGGTATAAGCTACGATGTTTACCAACTTTATGACATAGCCGAGGATAAGGATGGCACCATTTGGGTGGGCACAAATGCCGGTGTTTTTGTAATCGATAACCCCGAGAGGTTCTTCAATGATGGAGTTTTCAAACAGATAAAGATTGCACGTAACGACGGTACCGGACTTGCCGACTACTTTATGAGTGGTGTATATATCAAGGATATAGAGGTCGACGGCGCCAACCGCAAATGGATTGGCACAAACAGTAATGGTATATATCTTGTAAGTGCCGACGGGCAGGAGACAATACATCATTTCACAACCGAAAACTCTCCGTTGCCGTCCGACTGCATTGAGAGTATAGCTATCAACAATGTAACCGGCGAGGTGTTCATTGGAACCGATAAGGGAATTGCAAGTTACAGGAGCGATGCCATTGCTGCGGCCGACAAGCTTGTAAAGAGCAATGTGTACGCGTATCCTAACCCTGTAAAAGCCGATTACAGCGGAAATATATCAGTGGTTGGGCTAACTCATGGTTGCGTGGTTAAAATCGTCGACGCGGCCGGATATCTGGTAAATGAGGGCGTTTCCAACGGTGGCATGTATTCTTGGAACGGGCGTAACGCGCGTGGTGAGAAGGTTGCAAGTGGTGTCTATTATGTCCTTACGTATGACAGTGACGGGCGTGAAGGTGTAGCAACAAAGATTCTGATTACAAGATAGTCGTAAATCAATTCCATAATGCTTTTAAAGTATTGTTTTCGGAAATTTATTGAAGTTGTACAACAAGTAAAATTATTTGTTGTAATAATACTGACTATTTGTTTTATATCCCCTCTCAATGTTTTTGGCCAACAATATGCGACAATGCCAAAGTGTAGGCAGGATTCTGCTCTGCGTGAAATAAATTTGCCAATAGTTGAAATTTGGACTGTTGGCGGCGTTGAACCCACTGCAACCAACGTTGAGGCACCTCCGGGAATGTGGGGTACGTCTATCATTGACAACGAATATGTCTATGGCAGGATGATTATTTCTTTAAAAGACAGTGTTGTCTATGATAGTGATGATGAGGGGATGAAGATTAGATTGCGCGGAAATACCAGTAATCTTTGGGAAAAGAGGCCTTATAAACTGAAGTTGTCAAAAAAAGCAGATCTGCTGTTTAGAGGAACATTGTACGAAGATAAGGATTGGGTGCTTAAAGCTCTCTATGACGGGCTTTCTGCGCGTGTTTATACAGGCTTGCAAGTTGGGCGATTGGTTGGTCTTGGCTGGGAACCGGAGTGCAGGGTGGTCAATTTGGTTATCAATGGAATATATAGGGGGGATTACCTTTTGTCCGAGTCTGTTGAACGGGAGAAATGCCGCCTTGATATTGAAAAAACAGGGTATATAATTGAGGATGATGCATATTGGTGGAATGAAGATGTGTACTTTAAAAGTGATATGTTGCCTGAACAAGTAGGATGGACATTCAAATACCCTGATCCGGAAGATTTGAACGACTCCATAATACAAAATATTAAAAACTGCATACTAGACTTTGAAAATGCATTGATGGACGATGGTGATATATCGCAATATATCGATGTGCAGAACTGGGCTGCCTGGTTGTTGGCCCAAGATATTCTGGGTCAATCTGATGCGGGTGGTACAAATCGCTACTTGTACAAGGATGACTACATTCCTTCCTGTCCAAATGCCACTTTATTGAAAATGGGACCATTGTGGGATTTTGATGGTACATTTGAGATAAGTGATGCTTGGAGTAATATTCATAGGGTAGAGTATAGTTTCTACTTTAAGAGATTATTGCAAAGAGACGATTTTTGGGCATCTTATGTTGAATTGTGGAATGATGTCAAAGCAGACTTGCATGGAAATGTTATAGAATACTTGGGTTCTGTATTTAACGATATTCAACAGGATGTTGATAAAAGTAGAATTTTGAACAAGGAACTGCATCCGGATGATGATAGGTACACCCCGGTAAATGATGAAATTGCTTTTGTGTCCTCTTGGTTGAATAGTAGAATTGCTTGGATAGAAGAACAATTAAGAAAAGAAACGGCCATTGAGGATGTTGAAGACAACGATACGAATAGCAAGAAGGTGTATAATGTCTATGGTCAAATGATGTCTTTGGATATGAAATTGCCTAAAGGAATATACATTATTGATGGCAAAAAGGTTTTAATTAAGGAATAGACTCTTTATCGTTGTGTTTTCCTGAAATATAGCCACCTCCCGCCAAGAATGGGGAGAACTTGTTCTAAAAAATAAGGTGAGAACCTTCTTTTTTTTGTTATTACACCCCTCAAAAATGGTCTCTCAAGTATCTCAAACGGCGAAAAAATGGCTCACCTGCAAACTATAGGTGGCAAAAAACTCGCATTCGCTCGCGGTTAAATTCTACAGCAGTCCTCAACCTTAATTGTTCACTTGTTTTTTTCTTCAACTCTTTCTTTCTGTACTTTTTTAAAAAAAGTACCAAAAACAGGGCAGTCGTGTACGGCATTCGGTGCTAAAAGTTGACAACATTGCCTTTTCGCACCCCGTGCGGTGCAAACTACGTCTGCACTGCGCACGACTATATGCTGTCAATGTTGTCGATTTGCAGAGCAAATTCAAGAGTCGCTTTGCGACATCTTTCAGTCGGTGCACACCTCGCCGCTCGCTGCTTGTCGCAATGCTTGGGGCGGCAAGAACTCGCTTCGCTCAAACATCATGCCGCCTGTTTCCAATCATTGCTCGGCTACTCGCTGTGCCTCCCAACGCTGCCCATTAGATAAGTTACTCATGCTCGCCGCAAAAGCTCAAACAAGTTTGGCTTTCGCTCGCTTACACGTAACTTTCCGCCCTTGGCGGGGAATTACCTTTTGCAATGAACAGGCGCGTAGAATAGTAATTCTCAATACTGCTACCGTTGAAAATTGCGAGTAAGCGAATTTCTTGATTAAGCGAGCTTAACACAAACTTGTTTGATGTTATACTGCGAGTGATAAAGAAATCAACAATGTTAATGTGGGTAAACTTGTTTACACACAAAGCGAGCGGAAACAATTTCAAAGGAGTTAAAATAGTTGTAAATTTAATACATTAGTAGACTGCTCCCCTAGACTTTGCAGGTGAACCCTTTTTGTCCGCATTACCTAAACATAGCTCTGTAGAAAAACAAAAAACGGAGAGAGTCTTTCAACTTTCTCCGTTTCAGTAGCGAGACCCGGGATTGAACCGGGGACCTCATGATTATGAATCATGCGCTCTAACCAGCTGAGCTATCTCGCCATCGCTATTTTGCGGTGCAAAGATATATCTATAATTTTGATTTGGCAAATTTTTCATCACTTTTCGTCAAAAAAAATTACAACACATATAAAAAAGAAAAAATATTACTTAAAAAAAGGAATAAAAATAGTATACATGTTGTATTTGTAATTTATAATTCTTAAATTGCGACAGATATATAACTTGTTAAACCACATAACTTTGCGTTAAGATATGAGTAAAGAGAAAATCCTTCTTGAATACCCAATGAAAGGCAGTGCAGTGATGATATGGAAATATATAGGAACTGTGGCCGGGTTGTCTCCCTGGTTTGCCGACAAAGTGGAAAGTTTTGACCGTACATATAATTTCTATTGGGGAAAAACAGAGAAAAGGACAGCGCATCTTGTTGCGCAAAGGAATGGCGTGTATGTAAGATTCAGGTGGGATGATGAATCACACAACACTTTCTTTGAAATGAGGATTTCATACAACGAACTTACACGCGAGAACACACTTGAGATAACGGATTTTGCCGACAAAGGCGAGATTGAGGACCAAAAGGAGTTGTGGAATTCACAAATTGAAAATTTAAGAAGACAATCGGGGATGTAATGGTGCCGAATAACCAAAATTTATGCTAAATTTGCACAGGAAACTGTAATTGTGTTTTACAAAACAACAGTTTTCTGTGCTTTATATAAATAAACAGTTCTAACAGCAAGGTGCCACAGAAAAAGATTATATGAAATTTCCCAGGTTTCACATAAAAAAGTTGGATATTTTCATTACAAAGTCCTTTTTGAAGAATTTGATGGCAACCTTCTTTATCTGCCTTTTCATTTTCATTATACAGCTTTTGTGGAGATGGGTCGATGATTTTGTGGAGAAGGGACTGGATATGTCCATTATCGCAAAATTCTTTATGCTGGGCTCGGTTTCCCTTGTCTCAAAAGCACTGCCACTTGCCATACTGCTTGCCGCATTGATGACATTCGGTAATTTTGGAGAAAAACTGGAATTACTTGCAATGAAGTCGGCCGGAGTGCCTTTGATAAGGACTTTGGTACCATTGATGGTATGTTGCACATTCTTTGGAGGTGTATCGTTCTATTTCCAGAATTTTGTGAGCCCGCTGGCACAGAAGGAGCTTTTGAGGATGATGTATTCTATTAAACAGACATCACCCGAAAGTGATATTATCGAAAAAATATTCTACAACAAGATTGAGGGGTACAGTATATATGTGAACAGAAAGAATTACGATACCGGAGTTCTTTACGATGTCACAATCTATGACATGTCATCGGGGTTCGAAAAGACAAACATCCTTGTTGCCGATTCGGCCATAATACAGAATACTGCCGATGAAAGGTTTATGGTACTCTCAATGTTCTCCGGTGAGCAGTTCTCGAACCTCGACGAAGAGAATATAAACAAAAAGAACACTCCATACCGTCGTGAAAGCTTTACCCGAAAGGATGTTGTCATTGAGACCGAAGGTGGATTTGAAATCAAGGATGCCGATTTCCTGAAGACAAGAGCCGACGGAAAGAACATGATGGAACTTGAAAAGGATATAGACTCACTGAAGTTGTCGAACGACAGCATTGGAAGGGATAACCTAAAGTTCCTTAAGAGAAACAACTACAAGGATAGAATTGTACTGGAGAAAAATGACTCCATAATGATGGTAAAAGACAGCATCTTCAGAATCAATGTAGACAGTATTTACAACTCGGCAACAATAAAGACAAAAAGGATGTGGAAAAATGATGCTTTGCGAAGTGTCACCAGTATAAAAAACACATATGACATAAACAACAAGATTCTACATCAGCTCGACAAGGACCTCAACAAACACAAGATTTATTGGTGGGAAAAAATTACCCTTTCGTTGGGTTGTCTCATATTCCTGCTTATTGGTGCACCACTGGGATCAATTGTAAAGAAAGGTGGATTGGGTTACCCGGTCATTATATCTGTTGCAACATTCATACTCTATTACATCTTTGAAACATCGGGTTCAAAGATGGCAGGTGAAGGGGTGTGGAAAATATGGTTCGGATCGTGGTTAAGCACAATTGTGCTGTTGCCATTGGGATTTTTCTTCACATATCAGGCCAATAAAGATTCCGGAATATTGAAAAATGATTCAATAAAGACATTTTTCAAGAGATTATTCGTAATATCAGAGAAAAGATATATACCTTTGAAAGAGGTTATAATTGACACGCCTGACTACGAAAAATGCTACGGTAATTTATTGGATGTTTACAATACATCGCAACGTTACAGGAAAAATAACAACCTCAAAAATATTCCGGGCTTGAAGTATGTGTTCTTTAACGAAAAGGACGATACGCTAGAGAAAATGAACCAAAAGCTGGAAGACACAATAGAAGAGCTGGGAAACAGCAGATACAGGACCATAATAATACATCTTAACGATACTCCGGTACTGCTTACAGGTGCTGTGGCACCGCCGTTCAAGAAAAGATGGATAAACGTGTTGCTGCTTATAGCATTACCGCTTGGTGTGCTTGTATACTTGAAATCTGTGGTGTCAAGGTTCAGATTACAGAAAGACCTTATAAGGTTGGAGAAGAAAATTGGAGATATTAACAATATTATAGTCAAAGAAAAACTTATAAACATAAATAAATGAACGATTTTAAATTAAATACAATTGAGGAGGCTCTAGATGATTTCAAAGAGGGTAAGTTCCTTATTGTGGTCGATGATGAGGACAGGGAGAATGAAGGTGACTTTATAATCGCTGCCGAGAAAATCACTCCCGAGGCTGTGAACTTTATGTTGAAGAACGGCCGTGGAGTGTTGTGTGCACCAATCACAATGTCGCGTTGCAAGGAACTTGATTTGGCTCCACAGGTAAGTTCAAACACAAGCCTGCTTGGAACACCTTTCACTGTAACAATTGACAAGGTAGAGGGTTGCTCGACAGGAGTATCAACAGCTGACCGCGCTGCAACCATCAAAGCATTGGCATCACCAGACAGCAAGCCCGAGACATTTGCACGCCCCGGACACATCAACCCGCTCTATGCACAGGATAATGGTGTGTTGCGCCGTGCAGGACACACAGAGGCCAGTATTGACCTTGCACGCCTTGCAGGGCTCTACCCCGCTGCCGCACTCATTGAGATTATGAATGAGGACGGCACAATGGCACGCATGCCACAGTTGGTGGAGATAGCAAAGGAACACAACCTGAAGATTATTTCAATAAAGGACCTCATTGAATACAGGCTCAGACTGGAATCTACCGTTGAGCAGGGCGAGGAAGTTGACATGCCAACAGAGTTCGGCCACTTCCGTCTCATACCTTTCCGCCAAAAATCGAACGGTCTTGAGCATGTTGCGCTTATCAAGGGCGAATGGAAAGAGGATGAACCTATACTTGTACGTGTACACTCTTCGTGCATGACAGGAGATATCTTCGGCTCACAGCGCTGCGATTGCGGCTCACAGTTGCACGAGGCCATGAAACTTATTGACGAGGCAGGTAAAGGTGTTGTTGTGTACCTTAATCAGGAGGGTCGTGGCATTGGACTCATGAACAAGATGCGTGCATACAAGCTGCAGGAAGAGGGTATGGACACTGTTGATGCGAACCTTTGTCTTGGATTCAAGGCCGACGAGAGAGATTACGGTGTTGGTGCCGAGATTCTGCGCAAGGTAGGTGTACACAAAATGCGCCTTATCACAAACAACCCTGTCAAGAGAATTGGACTCGAGAGTTATGGACTGACGATTACAGAGATTGTAGGTATTGAAATTGAACCCAACAACCACAACTCGCGCTACCTGCACACAAAGGCCGAGCGAATGGGTCACACATTACATTTCAATAAAGAAGAGAATAACTAACTAAAAGAATAATATGAATAAACTATCAGACCGTGTAAACCGATTGGCTCCATCGGCTACACTGGCTATGTCACAGAAGAGCCAGGAGTTGAAAGCACAGGGAGGAGACGTTATTAATATGAGCGTGGGTGAGCCCGACTTCAACACACCCGATGCCATAAAGGCAGCAGCAAAGCAGGCTATTGATGACAACTGGTCACGTTATTCACCGGTACCGGGTTATCCATCATTGCGTAAGGCTATTGTTGAAAAGCTGAAGAACGAGAACGGACTTGAGTTCAAGGAGACACAGATTTCTGTATCTAACGGTGCAAAGCAGGCTGTATGTAATGCTATCATGGCACTTGTAAACCCTGGCGATGAGGTAATTGTACCGGCTCCTTATTGGGTGAGCTACCCCGACATGGTTAAACTTGCCGACGGTACACCTGTAATTGTGAGCGCAGGAATTGAGCAGAATTTCAAGATTACCGGTGCACAGCTTGAGGCAGCCATCACACCAAAGACAAAGATGCTCATTCTTTGCTCACCTTCAAACCCCACAGGTTCGGTATATACAAAGGATGAGCTCAAAGAACTTGCCGATGTGCTTGCAAAGTATCCACAGGTATTTGTTGTTGCCGATGAGATATATGAACACATAAGCTATGTAGGCAAACACGAGAGTATTGCACAGTTCGAGGAGATAAGAGAGCGTGTAATAATCATCAACGGTGTTTCAAAGGCATATGCAATGACAGGTTGGCGCATTGGTTACCTTGCAGCTGCCGAGTGGATTGTTAAGGGCTGTAACAAACTCCAGGGACAGTATACAAGCGGACCTTGCTCTGTGTCACAGATGGCATCGTTGGAGGCTTATACCGGTTCACAGGAGCCTGTTGAGGAGATGCGCCAGGCATTCCAGCGCCGCCGCGACCTTATAGTAAAACTTGCAAAGGAGATTCCAGGTCTTGAGGTGAATGTTCCCGAGGGTGCTTTCTACCTGTTCCCAAAATGCAGTTCATTCTATGGCAAGAGCTACAACGGAACAGTTATCAACAACAGCGATGACCTTGCAATGTACCTGTTGACCGAGGCTCATGTTGCTGCTGTGGGCGGTACATCATTCGGTGCACCGGAATGTTTCAGAATGAGCTATGCGACAAGCGACGAGAACATCATCGAGGCCATACGCCGAATAAAAGAAGCGCTTGCAAAACTGCAGTAATAGGTTTTATTTTATAAATGTTACCACATATCTTATATTGAGAAAGAATGTGGTAACATTTTTTATAATTTGCTTAAATCATTAATATCATGAAAAAAATACTATTCATTTTAGCTATAATGTTCTCATTACCATTGTATGCCGACTATCATCTGGTAATAGAGATGAACGACACAAAAAAGCACAGTTATTCATTGGAAGATAACCCGGTAATAAGTTTCAATAATGACATACTTGTTATAAAAACTGATAAGATAGAACTTTCCTATCAAATATCGGATATTGCAAAATACTATTTTACTAAAGAAGATACAGGTATAAGTGATGTAAATGGTGATGTAAACAATATACATTTCAATTATACCAATACTGATTTTTTATTGATTGAAGGTATTGCAAGTGAAGATAATATGAATGTCTATGAAATTAACGGAAGAACTTGCCATGTCGATATTGTAAGAAACAGTAACAGTATCACTATTGAATTAAAGACCCTGCCCAAAGGTATATATTTTGTAAAGGTAAATAATCATTCATTTAAATTGATAAGATAATGAAAAGAATATTTTTTGCTTTGATTGTACTGTTTACAATATCGGTAAATGCACAGGTTACAGATACTGTAAAAGTAATGAATATACATACAATATATGACTATGTAGAAAAAAATGAGATCTCAAACATCAGTCAAATTAATTTTTATGATAATTATATGTGCGTCTCTAACAAAAATATTTATATAGACCACATAGACTATGTTGATTTCAGTGACAGGGTTTATCATGATAAGATAAATATTACACCCGAAATTTATAAAAAGGATTTTACTGAGGATGAAGTCATTGAGGCTATAGACCACTTGACACAAAACGGATATTTAGGTTATTGTGCAGGAGGTATATTTATGATGCGAGGTGGTAAAAATGGTGAAATGCCTGGTCCACACGCGTATCAGTACCAATATTGCTTTGGAACCGACTTGTATGCGCAATACTTTACAGTGTCTCATAAAGACTTTCCATATATAGCAACTGAATTTACATCAACATATGATATACCTAGAAATATAAATAATTCTTCTTCATATAGTTACAATATGGTAAAGCAGGCTTTTATGCCTGCATTGAATGACACTTTAATAAACAATATCCCAGAAATAAAGGCTATCATATTATTGTACTACTGTATCTCGGCACAAGAAAATGCAGATTTGTCAGGACCATATTCATATGTGGATGATGTTCTTAATAAGCCAAATCCTACAAAATATGATGGACTCAAGAGTATATATTACAATATAGTAAATTCACTTGACAACATTATAGCTTGTCTTGAAAACTACGAAACACGCCCCGACTGGTATAAAGAATGTATTAATAGTTTTATAATGTCGTATTTCAGTACTGGATATGGACTAAGACATGGATATATAGAAATAGACTCATACATAAAACTTGCAAACTCTTTGAAACTACGTATGGCAATACACATTGTTAAAGTTGAGCCAGAGACAGCACAGAGATGGGCCGAGGAGGCTGTGGCAAGTGGTGTTATAGAACATACAAATGACCAGCACGGAGTATTTCCTATGATGTGGGGATTTAGACACCCGCTTATTGACATCGCCTGTTCATGGAATGATATTCGCCTGTCAGCATCGTTCGAGAGCCTTTTAATGAGCCTTGACCACCCATATTCAAAATATCTGTTCATGCCAAACTCTCACGATATACAACACAATAATGGAGTAGACGTTCTAAAGGCCGGTACACGTATTTGGGGTATACGTTCAGGAACACTTGTTGTCAACGGACAATACGATTATGTTTCCAATAAACGCCTGGCATACTCAACAATAAATGCTGAATATCTCACTAATAAATGTTGCCCACTTTATTTTATCAAGATGGCAGAGGTTGACTTCCTGCGCGCAGAGGGTGCACTACGTGGATGGAATATGGGGGGTACTGCACAGGAATTCTATGAACGTGGTATCCGTGGTGCATACATAGAAGACCCTTTATGTAGTCCAGACTATCCTTATTATGTATCGGAATACATGCAGCGCGAAGAACCTGTTGATTATGTAAGTGTTGACCCAATAGGTGATGGAGAGCCTTGGCCAAGTGTTACAAAGATTGGCGTAAAATGGAATGATGCTGATAGTAAGGAGATAAAACTCGAAAAGATCATTACACAGAAATATATTGCTCTTTTCCCATTATCGACCGAGGCTTGGACCGAGTTACGCCGTACTGGTTATCCAAAGTTATTCCCCGTATTGAATACTGACGATGGCGATGGAAGCATCAAACAGGGTGAAATGATTCGTCGCATACCTTGGCTTCCTGAAGACGAGGAAACAAAAAAAATAATAGAAAAAAGTGGTATAAAGGAACTTGGAGGACCTGATGAACAGGCAACACGCTTGTGGTGGGATGTTGACAAAGCGAATTTTTAATTAAATAAAACAAACAAAAGGCAGTGTTTTAAATACTGTCTTTTGTTGTATTGTTAAAAACATTGTTGATAGTGTGTTGAAAACAACTTGATAAATTGATTAAAAAAAATGTCATTTCAATTTTGTTTTTCTAAACTATTGGATAAGCCGCAGATGTTATTGAAACTCCAAATTATTTTACCACTTTTTCACAACTATTTTTCAAGTGCGATATCAACAGTTTTCAACATGTTGATGGGTAATATTTATCAGTACTTATACCATGTTGACAGTTGTTGATAATGTTAATTAATTGACTATTTACCAATATTTTGACCTGTTAAGAAAATGTGGATATCTATTTGTCTTAAACTAATAACCCAAAAAGCAAGTTTTAATGACATTTTTTCTCCGCACTATCAACAGGAGTTATTGTTGTTTTTAATCTTTTTTAATTTTTAAAAAGGATATATATAATATAAGAACGGTTGAAAGAGTGGATAATCAAAAACTCAACCATATTTAATGAGATAATATACAAGGTTTATTTAACAAGACTATGATAATTACATTACCTATCCTCATTGCATTGTTTGGCGTATATCTCGATTACAAGGCATGCCGACGCATCATCAACAGCGATGTCAACAACTATATAAAGTGTCTCATTGTATCGGTTGTAGCTTTATCCTATGTGCTTATAGTGCTGGTGCCTGTAATGATATCTCTTTTCATGAATGGAGCCAATAGTGCTTTTGTAATGAAAGCTGCAATGGTGATGTTGACCACATATCTTACGCTATCTGTTCCACGCTTGCTGTTTAATATCCTGTGGTTACCTACAAGGAGAAAAGTGTGGTTGCGTGTTGCGCTTGCAGCTTCAGGGTTGCTGTTTGCAACTTTTATCTATTCGGCATTCGTTACTCGCACAGATTACGAGGTCAGGAATGTAGAACTGTGCTACGATAATCTCCCGGTGGAGTTCGACGGGTACAGGGTGGCTTTTTT
Organism: Bacteroidaceae bacterium; assembly: GCA_045644005.1. GTDB lineage: Bacteria > Bacteroidota > Bacteroidia > Bacteroidales > Bacteroidaceae > HGM04593. Next base: position 13,934 of record JAZRGF010000163.1, read on the forward strand.
CTCGGACATGCACATAGGTACCATGGTCAATGCTGCAAAGGAGATTGGTGACATAGTTGCGGTGATAGATAAACAAGGGGTTGACGCGGTGTTGTTTGGTGGTGACATCATAAATATCGACCATTCCGAGATAACTCCTTCCCTGCTTGCTGAGTTATCGGATTTTAAAGCTCCTGACGGTGTTTATATGGTGTTCGGCAACCATGATACCGGCGCTTATGTGAAAAACTCCACCGAAAGCTTTAGAATGGCCAACATGCATAGTCTTGAAGCGAAGATGTCATCTGCCGGATGGACTGTTCTACGTGACACTACGGTCTATATTAAAAGAGGTAAGGGTGTGATTGCAATGACTGGTATAGATTACACCGAGAATTTGTTGGAGTATAAGCACTCGATGGATGCTGTAAAAGGAGTAGATTTGGGTCATATATATAATAATGTAAATGACTCTATCTTTAATATAACAGTTTCACATTTGCCGCAGTTGTGGCATTTGTTTTGTGATAGCGGCTATAGTGACCTTACGCTTTCGGGGCACATTCATGCAATGCAGATGAAGTTCGGTTCTTTCTCGCCGGCAAGGTTTATGTATAAGAAGTGGAGCGGTCTCTATGAAAACGCGAATGGGATACTTTACATAAACGACGGTATAGGTTGTGTTGGATATATGGCACGCTTTGGTGCGCGTCCTGAAATAACGGTCATTGAGTTGCGCAGGAAAAAGTAATTTTTCAAGTTATCTTTTTAAAGTTTCCGAATCCCACAAGTTGTATTAATTTTGTTGGTTGTTTAAACTGAAAAAAATATACAAGGTGACATTTGAGTATGATATATTGGTTATAGGTGCCGGTCACGCGGGATGCGAGGCTGCGGCAGCTGCAGCAAATCTTGGAAAAAGGACTTGCTTGATGACTATTGACATGAACAAGATTGCTCAAATGAGCTGTAACCCTGCGATTGGTGGTATTGCAAAAGGACAGATTGTAAGGGAAATTGATGCCATTGGTGGCTACACCGGTATTATTGCAGATAAAGCTTCAATACAGTTCCGCATGCTTAACCGCTCAAAAGGTCCGGCTATGTGGAGCCCGCGTGCACAATGCGATAGAATGAAGTTTAGCCAATATTGGCGAGAGATTCTTGAAAACATACCGGGCCTTGATATGTGGCAGGATATCGCTACTGAATTGTTGGTAGAGGATGGAAAGGCTGTGGGTGTAAAAACACAGATGGGAGCCGAGTTCAGGGCAAGGGCAGTCATTATCACAGCCGGTACATTCCTGAACGGATTGATGCACATAGGCAAGGTGCAGATTGAGGGTGGACGTGTTGCTGAGCCTGCTGCAAAAGGATTGACCGAGAGTATAACCCAATATGGTATCACTGCCGGTAGAATGAAGACCGGTACTCCTGTGCGTCTTGATAGACGCTCAATAGATCTACAGCTTACCGAGGTACAGGAGGGTGATAATGATTTCCACCGCTTTTCATATAGTGATACCAAGCGTGAGCTTAAACAGCTGCCTTGTTGGGGATGTTATACTAACCCTGAGGTGCACCGGATATTGCGCGATAGTTTGGATGACTCTCCACTTTACAATGGACAGATACAGAGTATTGGCCCGCGCTACTGTCCTAGCATAGAGACAAAGATTGTTACATTTGCCGAGCGTGACCGCCATCTTCTCTTTCTTGAGCCCGAGGGTGAGACAACACAGGAGGTGTATGTAAACGGTTTCTCTTCATCCCTTCCAATGGATGCCCAACTTACAGCGCTACGTAAAATACCGGCGCTTGCAAATGCTGTGGCTTATCGTCCGGGTTATGCAATAGAGTATGACTATTTTGATCCTACACAATTAAAACATACGCTTGAGTCAAAGGTTGTAGAAGGGTTGTATTTCGCCGGTCAGGTAAATGGTACCACGGGTTATGAGGAGGCTGCCGGCCAAGGTTTGGTAGCCGGTATAAATGCAGCTTTGAAGATTGATGTAAAGGAAGAGTTTGTATTGCGTCGTGATGAGGCTTATATTGGTGTGCTCATTGATGATCTTGTGACAAAGGGAGTGGATGAACCATACCGTATGTTTACATCAAGAGCTGAATACCGAATACTCTTGCGTTCGGATAATGCCGATATACGACTTACTGAAAAGTCACATGCTATAGGTCTTGCGAGTGATGAAAGGTACTCCAGACTTTGTAGCAAAAAAGAGCTAATTACTGCATTAACCGAATTTATATGTAACTTCTCAATCAAGGCCGATTTGATAAATAAGGGACTTGAGGAACTTGGCACTACCCCACTTTTGCGTGGATGTAAATTGGTGTCATTGATAGAACGTCCGCAAATTACAATAGAAGCGATAGCTAATTATATCCAACCGTTAAAGCGCGAACTTGAAAAACTTGGCGAGGTACGTGACGAGGTTGTTGAGGCTGCTGAAATTGAAATCAAATATAAAGGATATATTGAAAGAGAGCGTGAGCTTGCTGAAAAAATGATACGTTTGGAAAATATACGTATTAAAGGAAAATTCGATTATAACAGTATTGAATCCCTGTCTACCGAGGCTCGTCAAAAACTTACAGCTATTAATCCTGAAACGCTTGCTCAGGCTAGTAGAATACCGGGAGTTTCTCCCAGCGATATAAATGTTCTGCTTGTTTTGGTGCGGAAATAAACAAATGTTCCACGTGGAACAATAGCTTAAAATAACAACAATGACTTTAAAAGAATGAATATATGAATAAGGAATTGCTTCTTGACAATTTAAGGAATATCCCCGATTTTCCAATACCGGGAATACAGTTTAAAGATGTGACATCACTCTTTAAGAATTCTGCTTGTCTGCGTGAGATGGATAATGCATTGTATGAATTGTACAAGGATAAGGGTGTTACAAAAATTATTGGTATTGAATCGCGGGGTTTTGTTATGGCTTCTTCTCTTGCTGTTAAACTGAATGCCGGTTTTGTTCCTATTCGCAAACCTGGAAAATTGCCTGCTGAAACAATTTGTGAAA
>JAZRGF010000164.1:0-26067 GCA_045644005.1 Bacteroidaceae bacterium
AATCTCATCCTCGGCACAGATCATACCGAATGACTCGGCACCACGGATCTTGCCCTTCTTGATGGTGAAACACTCGTCACCGCTGTACAGCTTTGTACCGATTGTTGCAACAACCACCTTCTGGCCTGCTGCCACGTTTGGAGCACCGCACACAATCTGCACGGGGTTGCCATCACCAAGGTTCACTGTTGTAATATGCAGGTGGTCGCTGTCGGGGTGGTCAACACAAGTGAGAACCTCACCAATCACCAAGCCCTCAAGACCGCCCTTGATTGTCTGCACCTCCTCAACGCCATCGGTCTCAAGACCCATTGATGTGAGCGCTGCCGACACCTCCTCGGGTGTCATGTCGAAGTCGACATACTCTTTAAGCCAATTGTAAGAAATGTTCATATATTTATTTTTATTTTGTTTTCAAATCACTCGGTCATGTCATCCCGAACCTTGTGAGAGAGATCTCTTAAAAAACAGATACTTCGCTTTGCTCAGTATGACAGACAAGCTGCGATGATAGTGCAAATGAGCGAAACGCAAACTTGTTTGCAAGTTTCACAGCGAATGCAGCCTATCTTCGCAATCAATTTGCAATGATAGCGCCAGGGAGCAAAACGGGAATCTCATTCACTTTTTGCAGCGACCGCAGCCTATCTTCGCAACTAAGTTGCAAAAATACAATTTTTTTCTTAAATAAGGAAAAGGGCAGCAAATATTCTACACATTTAAACCGCAAAAACCACACACTTTACAGCCAAAGAAAAAATATTGGTTGCCCAAAAGGGTTTTTTTGGCATTTTATGCCTATCTTCGCAGAATAAAACAGAAATACATAAAAAAATGAGCAAGATAATACTTACCGGCGACCGTCCGACTGGCCGCTTGCACTTGGGACACTATGTAGGTTCATTGCGCCGTCGCGTGGAACTGCAGAATTCAGGTGTGTATGACAAGATTTTCATCATGATTGCCGATGCGCAGGCACTCACCGACAATGCCGACAACCCGGAGAAGGTGCGTCAGAACATCATCGAGGTGGCACTCGACTACCTGTCGGTAGGCATCGACCCCGCGCAGTGCACAATATTCATACAGTCACAGGTCCCCGAGCTCTGCGAGCTTGCATTCTACTACATGAACCTTGTTACTGTGTCACGTCTGCAGCGCAACCCTACCGTGAAGACCGACATTCAGATGCGTAATTTCGAGACAAGCATCCCCGTTGGTTTCTTCACCTACCCCATCAGTCAGGCATCGGACATCACAGCGTTCCGCGCAACAACCGTTCCTGCCGGCGAGGACCAGCAGCCAATGATTGAGCAGGCACGCGAAATCGCACGACGCTTCAACGGCATCTATGGCGAGACACTTGTTGAGCCTGAGATTCTATTGCCTACAAACGCAGCCTGCCTGCGCTTGCCCGGAACTGACGGCAAGGCAAAGATGAGCAAGTCACTTGGCAACTGTATCTACCTCTCGGACACTGCCGAAGAACTCAAGCAGCGCGTAATGTCAATGTACACCGACCCCGACCACATCCGCGTTCAGGACCCGGGAAAGGTTGAGGGCAACACAGTGTTCACATACCTTGACGCATTCTGCCGCCCCGAGCACTTTGAGAAGTACTTGCCCGAATACCCCAACCTCGATGAGCTGAAGGCTCACTACATGCGTGGTGGCTTGGGCGACGTTAAGGTTAAGCGTTTCCTCATTGCAATCCTTGAGGAGGAGCTTGCTCCGATACGTGCACGTCGCAAGGAGTGGGAGCAGAAAATCCACGAGGTATATGCATTGCTGCAGCAGGGTTGCGAGGCCGCACGCGCCGTTGCAGCCGACACGCTCAATGATGTTCGTCGCGCAATGAAGATCAACTACTTCGAGGACAAGGAACTCATCGAAGAGCAGGCAAAGAAATTCGCCGAAGGAAAGTAACAAAACATGTTATATGAAAATCAGCAAGGAAAGCTCATGCCTTCCTTGCTGATTTTCATATACCCTCACGCAGTGAATCCAATCCCGCGATATATCTTGCAGTTCTTCTTCGTCGGTTTGTGCAAGGCATAAGCCGCACTGACATCCTCGACATCAATCAAGCGATAGTCATCGCGGGTTTTGGGAGCAACGCACTGCATTAGCCTTTCACATTGAGCCGGAATAATTCCATTGTCGACATACTGCCCAACCCAGCGTGCATTGCCAAAATCCCACTCCTTGTTCCGCACAGTCTCTTCAATGGTCTTGTGCAACAGTTCACGTGCCTCGGGAGTCAGCTCATAATCCTGCTGCGAGAGTTTAAGCTCTGCTATCTGCAGGAGTTCGTCGGCACTATAGTCCGCAAACTCGAACTTATAAGGGAAACGCCCGCTCAGGCCCTGATTGCAGCGCATCATCGTTTCAATATCCTTGCTGTAACCGGCAAAAATCACAATCATATCACAATCCTCCTGCGCCATCACGGTCAAGAGACACTCTATTGCACGATATCCAAAGTCCTTACGGTCGTCCTCACTGTCGCACAGCGTGTATGCCTCGTCAATAAAGAGAATATTACCGCGCGCTTCTTGCAGTATGCGACACATGTTACTCTCGGTCTCACCTATGTAACGGCCCACAATCTTGCTTCTATCCACAAACACCACATCGCCCTTTGACAACAGACCCAACGAGTGGTAAATACGCCCCATTATCTTAGCCACAGTTGTCTTGCCGGTTCCGGGATTACCCGTAAACAGCATATGGTGGCATTCGCCTCCCTTCACCTTGAGTCCCAGACGGCGGCGCTCGGCACTGATTCGCAAACGGTTGAACGTTGTTATGACATTCTGCTTCACGTTATTCAGGCCAACCATCGCGTTCAGTTGTCCGATACTCTCCTCAAAACCCTCCTCCCTATTACGCATAATCCTTTTCACATCGATATCACAAGCCTCAACCGTCGAAAGGTATGCCTTGTCTACTATACTGTCTTTATTGGCAAAAGAGACTGCACGGCTCACAAAATTGTCAACAATCCCACTCTTTACAAAATTGTGAACATCGGCCATTTTCAATCCATGAAGAGAACCGTCGCTCTGGGCACGTAGCAGAGTGTCGACCAAGAGCCGCTGCGCATGGGCGGAAAGACACAAGTCAATCTTCCGCAACTCCTTTACCACATAGTCGACAAAAGTTTCTGCAAGGATATCCGCACTCGGTATGTAGTTGGTTTCGGGGAAATATCTTTTCAGCTGCGGAAAAGAGTCAAAGAACTGCCTTATTTCGGCACGGCTACCAATGAGGCAGACGTAAAAGCTGGTACTACGGTTCATTGCTTCAATCATCTTCTTGACAAGAAATGAGGCATTGCCGGCAAGCGCCGAGAGGTTATAAAGCGCCAAACACTTGTTGTTGCATGCAGAAAATTGTTCTGCAATGCGATCAGCGGCCGTAGACATGGTGGAACCTTCGGCCAAGGTTATGCAATCGACATGGTCAAAATATGACACTTTCCAGAACATGCGGCCCATGCTTCCCAAAGCGCCCAATTCGGCTACACTGCTACCACCGTTGTATACAAAATGTTGCGACACCGTCAATGCGTTCAACCCAATTGCAACACGTTTCTTGTTCAGGTAAGTACGCTGGTACGTCGACAGGAAAAACTTCCTCATCTCAATGGTTGCACCACCCTCACGGAAACGATGCCAATCGCCCTCCTTCTCAAGTTCGTACAAGATAAGAAATTCCTCGCCAAACGGCTTGACGTCCGAGACAGCTGTAGCGAGAACCTTGCCGCCATTGACCGAAAACTCCACTTTCCAACGCGGAACACCGTTCTGCAGTATAAAGAGGCGGTACTCCCCAAAGGGGATGTAAGTGGTTGTCAAATGCGCCAACAGATTCTTCTTCTTGCGTGTGCTGTAATTGTCCCAAGCAAACGCTGCACCGCGCGAGACAAGATTGTAGTTGCGGTTATAGAGGAACAGCGAATAAGCATATCCACTGTCGAGCATCCTATCAAACTTCAACGACACATCAAGAGTGCAATCACGGTAGCCTTTTTTCACCCCTACAGTTTCAAGAGCCACAGGCGGAAGCTCCATGCCATCGGCAACCTTAACAAACGGGATACAACAGTAGCCGTCACAGTTCTTGTAGACTGCAGGGAGCCCATCGAACTCAATGCCCGAGATGTAGAAAAAATAGTTACCACAGGGCAATGCCTGAAGAGTTTCCCCACAATTTACAGCCAGGAGCTTCTCATCTTTGTCATAATGCATGACAATCTGCTTTATAGGACGATTTTCCAAAGCCCTATATATCAACACCTTTGGCATATGCCACGCCTTGCACTCAGGGACGCCATGCGCCACAAATGTCGGGTTATAACCCTCCGTGCCGTCCGCCACAAAGACAATCGGCTCGCCCGCCAGAGCCAGCTCTTCGTAGTAACTGTTATTGATTATCAGCTTAGTGGCTTTGCACGGAGAACACTTTGCGGGCACCTCATAGAGAAAGCCGCCCAGCTCAAATTCAACATACCCCTTCCCGGGGCTGGCATCATCGCCATCGTTCTCATCATCCTCGGCATCGTCATCATCGTCGTCATTCCAATCATCATCGTCATCATATCCTTCCCCGTCATTTTCATCCATGTCATTCTCAAGGCTCTTGCTGATGAAATCATCCAACAGCTTGTCAAAATCGTCACTGTCGGCCGTAAAATCCAGCCCCGACATATTCTCATCCTGCGCCGTTGCAGTTATTGAATTGTTGTTCACACTTGTTACCTCATTCTCGAACTCTGCGTTATAAATAGTCAAATTCTCCATAGTTACAAAATTTACAGGTTAATGAAATAGGAATCGCCACCATGCAGCGGCAACAAAGAATCTACGCCCGTGCAACGCACATGCAGTCATTGCCCGGACGGTTAAGTTTAAGAGACACGGGAATCTGCCCGTTAATGCCACATGCAAAAACAGGAGAGAGATAGTCAAAAAAGACAAAGTCTATTTGCCGATATTTACAGAACGGATTGGAATGGTCACACAAGAACATCGCACGGCATCAATATGATACCAAGCAATGATGACCTTCAATCATCGGCATGGTACAAAAAGTCAAAGAACATCACGTCTGACACGACCGCAAACGCGACCCTGTCAAAAGCATTTCATAGTTCTTTGATTTTTGTCTTGGAGAATTCACTTTTATAATCAGTTTTAAATGGTTCTAAAACGTCATATCGTTAAAAATTTGAGCGCCTAACGACACTCATGTGGCAAATGTATGGATTATTTTTGAATATAAAAAAACATTTCTGTCAAAATTTTCATCATTCGACAAAAAATCGACAGAAATGCATTATCATTTTCAAGCAGACCCGCAACAATTAAAAAGGTACCGGGTCGTTGCCACCCTGCAGGCCCGGAGGCATCATTGGCGCACCCTGGTTCTGCAGATAATCGGGGATATCAGGTATATATTCAGGCTCCGAGGGAACAGATACATTCATCTTTGAGCCGCGCATTACAGGCATGTCACCCGGTGGCGGTGCAAGCGTCTCATCGTCAAGGTTCATGAAGCGTGCATACTCCTTGCGGAACAGCAGAGGCACATTGTCCAGTCCACCATTACGGTGCTTGGCAATGATAATCTCGGCCTTGCCTCGCCAGTCGAAATCGCCATCCTTATATATATGGAAGTACTCTGGGCGGTTTACGAACATAACGATATCGGCATCCTGCTCAATGGCTCCCGACTCACGGAGGTCACTAAGCTGCGGGCGCTTACCCTCGAGTCCTTCACGACCCTCGACGTTACGGTTCAACTGACTGAGCGCCATGATTGGAATATTCAACTCCTTTGCCAATCCCTTGAGAGCACGCGAAATGGTACTGATCTCCTCCTGGCGGCTACCCTTGCCGGTGTTTGCTGTCATAAGCTGCAGGTAGTCAATGAAAATCATCTTCACACCATGCTCGCGCACCATGCGACGTGCCTTTGAACGGAGCTCGAAGACCGACAGCTGCGGAGTATCGTCAATATAAAGAGGGGCATTCTCAAGAGCGACAATCTTGTTGTCGAGTTGTCCCCACTCATAACGTTCGAGCTGACCGCTACGAATCTTGTCACCCGGTATCTGGCACACGTTACAGATTAGACGCTGCACAAGCTGCACGTTACCCATCTCAAGCGAGAACATACCGCAAGGGATTCCCTGGTCAATGGCCATGTTACGCACCAGTGAAAGGGCAAACGCAGTCTTACCCATAGCAGGACGTGCCGCAAGGATAATGAGGTCGGTTGGCTGCCAACCCGAGAGCACCTTGTCCAAGCGGTGATAGCCGGTGCTGAGACCACTGATACCGCTGGTATTCTTTGAAGCTGTGATAATCTGGTCATAGGCCTGTTTGATGACAGGATTAATTTGCGTATAATCCTTCTTCATCTTGCTGCCCGAAATCTCGAACAGTTCCGACTCGGCCTGTTGCATCAGTTCATCGATATCCTGTGTCTCATCGAATGCCTGCGTCTGTGTCTTGCTGGTAAAACGTATGAGGTCGCGCGCCAGCTTCTTCTGCGCAATGATGTTGGCATGGTACTCTATGTTCACCGATGACACCACCTTGCTGGTGAGCTGCGCCACATACACAGGGCCACCCACCTCGTCGAGCGTTCCCTTGCTACGCAGGAACTCCGTCACGGTAAGGATATCCACAGGGCGGTCATTGAGGTCCATCTGCTGTATGGCCTCAAAGAGCAACTGGTTGCGTTTGTCGTAGAACGACTCGGGCTTCAGCATTCCGCCCAAGCGTCCAATGGCGTCGCTGTCAATCATCAACGCACCCAACACAGCCTCCTCAAACTCGAGAGCCTGCGGCTGAATGTGTCCATAATCACTCAACTTTGGTGTAGTATCGGCAGCCTGACGTCGGGGTGCCCTTCTCTTTTGTGTGCTTGTATCTTCCATAACATTTAATTCCGACCGCGAAGATACACACAACTGCGCAAATTAAGCAAGAATCTCAAGAACCTTTATCAACAAAACAGAGCAAGTTATCAACGGAACAGAAAAAAGCATTACCTTTGCTTGCAGCAAACATTTGACAATCAAATCCCCCTCAGTCCTTGCGGACAGTTCCCTTATTTGGGGAACAATATTGTCCCCCTGTTTTAGGGGGACGAGCAACAAGGTTGCGGAGGGGGTATAAATTTTAAAAACATGATAACATTCCCTAATGCAAAGATAAACCTTGGGCTCGACATTGTCGAGAAACGCCCCGACGGTTACCACAACCTCGAGACAGTGTTCTACCCCATTCCACTATGCGACATCCTGGAGATAACACCGGCCACCGAGCACGATGCTCCGGAATACACCTTCACAATGTACAATGCAGTGTTTGAGGGAAGCAATGACGACAACCTTGTCATCAAGGCATACAAGGCATTGGCAGCCGACCACAAGTTGCCAAAGGTAGACATTTCTCTCTACAAGCACATCCCCACAGGTGCCGGTCTTGGCGGCGGCAGCGCCGACGCAGCCTTCGCGCTGAAGATGCTCAACGACATTGCAAGCCTTGGGCTCACATCCCAACAGCTATGCAGTTACGCCTCACGCATAGGTGCCGACTGCGCATTCTTCATCGACAACACACCGGCCTACGCAACAGGAATCGGCGACATTCTCACACCCACACCATGCAGCATCGGCGGCTATCATCTTGTACTTGTGAAGCCCGACATCCACGTATCTACGAAGGATGCCTACGCACTTGTAACGCCACAAAAACCGGAGCAGCCGTTGACAGAGATTGCCGCACGCCCCATCCATGAGTGGAAAGATGCCATGAAGAACGATTTCGAGAAGAGTATCTTTGCCAAATACCCGGCAATGGCAAAGGTAAAGGAACAGTTGTACGAAATGGGAGCCGTGTATGCCTCAATGTCGGGTAGCGGCTCATCGTTCTTTGGAATTTTCAAGGAAGAACAGGATATTGAGAAGATTAAAGAACAGTTCCCGGGAATGTTCTGCTGGTGCAAGAAAATGTAAAAATACACTGCACCAAAACGACCACCCGCACAATGAATACGTAGGGACACGGAATGCCGTGTCCGGAAACAAACAACACCAAAACAAGCACTCGCACAATGTAAAACGTAGGGACACGGAATGCCGTGCCCGGAAACAAACAGCACCAAAACAAGCACTCGCACAATGTAAAACGTAGGGACACGGCAATGCCGTGTCCGGAAACAAACAGCACCAAAACAAGCACTCGCACAATGTAAGACGTAGGGACACGGCATGCCGTGTCCGAAGACAGCGCCCTATATACATTTGAAATTCAACAGACGGACACGGCATGCCGTGTCCCTACATCTCTACGAAATGACCACAAAGCTACCACAAAGAAAATCCCCACGTGCAAAATGGTTGGATTACAATGAAGGAGAGTATTTCGTCACCATATGCACTCACAATTGGATACATTATTTCGGAGAAATAGCCGATGGTGAAATACGCTTATCACCAATAGGGCTTTTTTTGACAGAATGCTTAGAGAATACAAAAATACACCAACCCCACATCAACATTTTGCAGTATGTGGTAATGCCAAACCATTTTCACGCAATTATCGATATTGAAAAAACGGACACGGCATGCCGTGTCCCTACGTGTGAAGAACGAGCTGTAAACGGAATACAGAACTACAAACTGCCATTACTCTCAACATACATTGCTTCTTTAAAGTCAGCCGTAACAAAATATGCCCACACAATAGACAGCAAATTCACATGGCAAAAACGATATCACGACCATGCCATTCGTGGTGCCGAAGACCGCAACAACATATCACAATACATAGAAAACAATATCACAAGCTGGGACAACGATTGTTTTAACGAACAAATGTAAAAAAGCGGTTGCCCCGTGATTCACATCAGAGGGCAACCTAACACAAACACAAAATAAAACACGACAAAACTACTATGCAATCCACCGGGTGTATTAACTTTTGTTGCACAAAACATAAAACGCTCGGCTGTTGTCTCCGGTGAGTTGCATAATGTAAACATCCCTACAATAGCAAATGTTTTACCGCAAATGTTAAAAAAAGCAAAAAGCACTCCCAAGGAGTGTCTTTTTGCTTTTATATATGAAATTATACTGGATTACATATCATTCAGGTCATCGACAAGTTCTTGAACTTCATCGACAACCTCCTGCATACCAGTCACAAATCCTTTCATTCCACTTACCATTCCCTTCATCAGACCGGAGAAAGCACTTCCCAAATACTCTGCGAACTGCTCGGTCAATGCAGCAGAAAGCCTCATATTCAAGTCCTCAATCTCGCTCTGTTGTCCGGCGGTATATTCGACATCCTTATATTTTTCGGTCAACAGTTCAATACTCTGCAGCACTTCCTCAAATTCTTTCTCGGTATCGACACAGCCGGTCTCTACTTTCACAACAATAGCCTCAAGTTCCTTTATTGACTTTTCGGCGGGTGTAGAGCACGACACAGCAAACATTGACACAACCATTGCCAGACAAAAAACTACCTTCTTCATAATAATTGATTCTTTAATACATGGACTATGTTTTTCTCTAAAGGCGGACGAAAAGCCAGTTTGTTACACGCAAATGCAAAAAAAATATAAAATCACCCCAATTTTGCCATAAAACGTTCCTTGTCTACTACATAGCGCACATGCGTTCCCTTACCTATTGTGCCCACCTCGTCACACGCTTCTACTTCAAAAGTAAGTTTGCGTCCCTCCACGGCTGTGAGCGTTGCTGTAGCACGCACCTTGGTGCCTATCGCCGATGGTTTTATATGAGTGGTGTTCATCTCGGCACCTACCGTAGTTGAACCTTGCGGCAAAGCCGGTGCAACGGCATTCATTGCAGCATTCTCCATCAGTGCCACCATTGCAGGCGTTGCAAAGACCTCCAGGTCGCCCGACCCCATTGTTACCGCACAGTTCGACAGCGCAACAACTGTCTCACTTGTAAAAGTCATTCCTATTTTTGGCATAATCTGTATTTATTTATCTATCGCGAAGATACAAATTCCGCCGTTTCTCACAGCAAAGCGGCGCACTTTTTTGTTATAAAGACAAAAAAACGATGCAAGCCGAGATAAGGAACTATATATATGATAAGGTAAAGGAGTTGATGACAGCTGCCGGGCTATCCACTGATACCGTAGAGCGCTATGACACGCTTCTAATATCGGTAATAGTAATAACCATAGCCATCGCGGTAATGGAAATCACCTACCGCATACTGCTCATTGCCATAAGACGTGTTGTAAAGAACAGGCACTACAATTTCCTGACTCAGATGCTCAAGGCAAACAGGCTACGCAAAGTCGCCCATCTGCTTGTTCCCATCACCCTCAATGCCCTGTTACCAATTACTGCCGCAAGCGAAAGCATAGCGTTGCACTACATTGAGATTGCCGTGTCAATATACTATGTAACAGCAATGGCAATGGCCGTCATTGCCGTGCTTGGTGCGTTGGGCGACTCGGCTTTCAACAACAGCAAATTCCACGACAGGCCCGTAAAGGGATTCATACAGGTGGGGAAAATCATAGTCACCCTTGTAGCTGTCATCATCATCATATCCATACTCACAAATAAATCGCCGCTCTACCTCATAGGCGGTCTTGGTGCATTTGCAGCCGTGCTCATGCTCATTGCCAAGGACAGCATCATGGGCTTTGTGGGCGGTTTCCTGCTGTTGGAGAACGACATGGTGCGCCTTGGCGACTGGATTGAAATTCCCGGCACAAACATCAACGGCAATGTGATAGACATTTCACTCACCATAGTAAAGGTGCGCAACTGGGACAACACCATAGCCACCATTCCACCCTATACACTCATAAACCAGAGCTTTACCAACTGGCGCGGAATGAGCGAGAGCGGTGGGCGGCGCATAGCACGCGGATACACCATAAAGCTCGACACCATAAAGCCCTGCAGCGAGGCGCTGCTGCGCCGCATAAGCATTCTCGACAAGGAACTGGCCGACTACATATCGCGCAAGAGTGAACAGGCAGCCGGGGGCAGAGCCGCCAACACATCGAACCCCGACGGCCTCACCAACGGCACAATAGACACCAATGCAGGACTGTTCCGCGCATATGCCGACATCTACCTGCGCCGCCACCCGCTCATACACCACAACATGACAATAATGGTGCGCACGCTTGAGCCCAACGGCAACGGCCTGCCAATACAGTTCTACTGCTTCACCACAACAACAGAGTGGATTGCATACGAGAGCATACAGTCCGAGATTATGGAGCACTTTGCATCGGTCATGCCGCTGTTCGAGCTCTATCCGTTCCAGACAGCCGGCTCGCGCGACACCGTCATCAGCGGCCTGCTCGAAGGGCAATACCCCATTGAACACATAGACGGCTTGCCATACAAGACAATGAAATGATGCAAGCCCGACACCACATATAGTTAACGAGTGAAAATCCCGGTATCACTATTCGGGATAAGAAACCTCGGCTATGCCATCAAACGCATGTTGACCAATGCTCGTTACGCTATCAGGGAGTTTTATGTTTGCAATGCCACTACAGTTTGCGAACGCATAATGCCCTATGCTTTTTACACCATTGCCTATTGCGGCACTTGCAAGCCCGGTGCAATTATTGAACGCATAATCACCAATCGTCTTGACACTGTTGGGGATTTCAATATTCGTCAGGCCGGTGCAACCACGGAACGCATAATTCTTTATAGCTGTGACACTGCCGGGGATTACGATATCTGTAAGGCCGGTACAGTTTGCGAACGCAGAAGTTCCAATGGCCGTAACAGTCCCGGGGATTAAACTGTTCTTGCAACCTATCAAAAGCGTGTTATTCTTGGTCATTATAATAGCATTGCAATTTTCGCGGCTATCATAGACTGCATTTTCCTCGGCAACGGCTATGCTTGCAAGGGAGGTCCAGTTACCGAACGCGCCGGCTCCAACACTTCTCACGCTTGCAGGCAGCCCAATGCCTGCAAGCGCCGAGCAGTTACTGAATGCCTCACGCCCTATGTTTGCAACCCTGTTGCCCAGCACAACGGTTGCAAGGCGCGAACAATTTGCAAAGGCAAGCACATCAATATTCGTCACGCCATCGGGAATCACCACACTTGCAAGCCCGGTACAATTATAGAAAGTTCTCTTTCCTATACGCTTTACACCGCTGCCGATTACAATACCCTCCAGGCCCGAGCAATCGGAGAAAGCATAATCGCCAATAGCCGTAACACCGTCTGGTATCACAACGGCGGTAAGGGCCGCACAATTAAAGAACGCTGAATTCCCGATTGCTGTAACACCGCCAGGGATTTCAATACCAGCAAGGGAGGTACAACCCGAAAATACAGAAGCCTCTATGGTTGTGACACCACTAGGGATTGCAACCGCCGCAAGAGCCGAGCAATTACCGAAAGCCGAGCTACCTATTGTCGTGACACTATTAGGGATTACAACACTCGCAAGCCCCGTGCAATTGTTGAATGCCTCTGCCGCAATGCACGTGACACTGTCGGGGAGCACTATTGCCGTAAGGCGGGTACAATCACTGAACGCACCCTCTCCAATGCTTTTCACACTTGCAGGGATTGTTATGCCCTGGAGTTCCGAAGCCCCCCAGAACGCACCCTCTCCAATAGCCACAACACTGTATATCGTTCCGTCGTGAGCCACCGTTGCAGGGATTTTCATCGTGCCCTTATATTCACCATGGAATGTACTGTAGCCATCGCCTATTAAAGTGTCCTCAACGGTCCTCTCTTCCTGGGACAGGATGTTATAACAGATGCCGCCAACCTGAAAATCGGCAGCACCGGCCACCATTGCACACACAAGCAACAATGCAGTGAGCATATATTTTAGGTAATTGTATTTCATAGAGTCTTTTCTTTTCAATTAATTCATTCGCAAATATATACAAACGAGCGAAATACGCAAAGTCCACTTCGGCATATTTGGTACAGATTGTGAACATTTGCAAACAGACATTGTTTTAATGTTGTAAAACCTTCTGCATAAAATTTACCATTTCTTTTCAAAACGCCCATCCGTTAACAAAATTTGCACAAAAAGAAATACTTTGTGCAGAAAATGAACAACACACTCTGTACTTTTTATACTACTTTTGCACGCCAAAAAGAATAAGAGTACAAAATTTACATTTAAAACATAAAATTATGACCAAAATCAAAGGTAGCAATGTGCTCATCACCGGCGGAGCTTCGGGTATAGGTCGCATAATGGGTCGCATTGCGTTGGAGCGAGGCGCAAAGGCGCTCATCATCTGGGACATCAACGAGGGAAGCATTGCAAGCACCATAGAGGAGTACAAGAGCCTGGGCAATGTAAAGGGATATAAAGTTGATGTTTCCAACAGCAGCCAGGTGCAGGAGATTGCAGCAAAGACCGTAAAGGAGTGCGGCAATATTGACATTGTGATTAACAATGCCGGCATAGTTGCAAACAACGCCACGTTCGACAAGCAGACCACACGCGACATTGAGCGCACAATGAACATAAACGCAACAGCACCAATGGTAATTGCGCAGCAGTTCCTGCCAAAGATGATTGAGCGCAACCACGGCCATATATGCAACATTGCATCGGCAGCGGGCATGCTGGCCAACCCACGCATGGCTGTATACGCTGCCAGCAAATGGGCAGTCATTGGCTGGAGCGACAGCGTGCGCATTGAATTGAAGCAGATGAAGAGCAAGGTACGTTTCACAACCATAGCCCCCTACTTCATCAACACCGGAATGTTCGACGGCGTGCAGTCGCGCATCTTCCCCATCCTGAAGCCCGAGCCAACATCGCGCAAGATAATGGACGCGATAGAGCGCAACAGAAACTTCAAAGGCATACCTTTCGGCTATCATTTCATACGTTTTTGCCAAGCTTTGTTGCCTACTTCAATTTTTGATTATATCTTTGGCGAAGTTGTTGGAATTTTCCATGCGATGGACCACTTTACCGGCCGCAAATAACAATAGACTTGTCATCTTGAGCAAAGCGAAAGATTTATCCTTTCAGTTAAAAGATGCTTCACTCCGCTCAGCATGACAAAGTATGAATAAGACACATACAATGAGTATTGAAAACACTCCTATAAACGATATAAAGAGCATTGTTGCAGCACAGCGCGAATACTTTGCCACCAACGGGACCCTGGAGTACAAGTTCCGCAAGGAACAGCTCAAGAAGCTGCAAACTGCACTCCTCAAATGGGAAAAGCCGCTGTGCGATGCCCTGTGGAGCGACCTCCACAAATCGTGCGAAGAGGCCATCCTCACCGAGCTGAGCATTGTTGCCGGCGAGGTGAAGAACCACATTGCCCACCTCAAAGGCTGGATGCGCACACGCCGTGCCTGTACCCCATTGAAAATGATGCCATCGCGCAGCCGCATTATAAGCGAGCCATTGGGTGCAGCCCTCATCATTTCTCCATGGAACTACCCTGTGCAGCTGCTGCTCAACCCGCTGGTCGGTGCCATTTCGGCAGGCTGCACAGCAATTCTCAAGCCATCTCCCTACGTTCCCAACGTCTCACGCGTAATTGAGGAGATGATTACCGAAACTTTTGATAAAAAATATGTTGCTGTAGTCCAGGGCAACCGCGATGTAAACGCAGCATTGCTCGACGAACGCTTTGACATCATATTCTTCACCGGCAGCCCCTCACTTGGTAAAAAGGTGATGGCAGCAGCTGCAAAGAACCTCACCCCGGTGGTGCTGGAACTTGGCGGCAAGAGCCCATGTATTGTTGATGCCGATGCCGACATAAAGATTGCGGCACGCCGCATAGCTTGGGGAAAGACACTCAATGCCGGCCAGACCTGCATTGCCCCCGACTATCTGCTCATCCACAACAGCCGCCGCCAGGAGTTCATCACCGAGTTCGGCAAGGCCATTGAGCGCCTGCACGGAAAGGAGATACGTTCAAGCCGCCACTTTGTGCGCCTTGTAAATGACAAAGCCTTTGAACGCGTAGCAGGCTACCTGAAGGATGGCAAGGTAGTATATGGCGGCACCATAAATGCAGCCGAGCGTTACATTGAGCCCACATTGCTTGCCGATGTGCCGCCCACTGCGCCTGTAATGCAGGAGGAGATTTTCGGCCCCGTGCTGCCAATGATGCCGTTCGACAACATCGACGAAGCTATAACTTTCATCAACAAGAGGGAGAAGCCTCTTGCTCTCTACTACTTTGGCAATACAAGCAGGGGCAAGGAGGTAATCCGCACCACTTCGGCCGGTGGCTCCTGCATCAATGACACCATAATGCACATTGCCAACGAGAACATTCCGTTCGGCGGCGTGGGCAACTCGGGCATGGGGCACTATCATGGCAAGCTCAGCTTCGATGCATTCTCACACCAGCGTTCGGTGGTGACAACCCCTACGTGGCTCGATCTGCCGTTCCGTTACATGCCTTACAGGATGTTCGGCCTTGTAAAGAAACTACTGTAAAGTAACGGGCACGCGCAACAGTAATAAACCGCAAATAAAAGACACAAACATTTAAACATCTATAATATGAAAGAACATCTACAAACGCTTGACACACTAAACATCAATTTAGGTTCGAACGATATGGTTCTTGTGAACTTCATACTCGCATTTGTAATGTTTGGTGTTGCACTCAGCATCAGAGTATCAACATTCAAAAGTATCCTCAAGAAGCCCAAGTCGGTTACCCTTGGCCTGCTGTTGCAGTGGTTCGCACTGCCTGCACTCACCTGCCTCTTGACAATTGTGCTCAACCCCATCATCACTCCAATGGTTGCATTGGGTATGATACTAGTGGCATCGTGCCCCGGTGGCAACATCTCCAACTTCCTTTCGTCACTCTCAAAGGGTAATGTAGAGCTGTCTGTTTCAATGACAGCCATCACCACCCTCTTTGCATCAATCATAACACCTTTGAACTTCTGGTTCTGGGGTACACACTACTGCCAGTTTGCCGAGATAAGGAACAAAATACCCACACTCGACATTCCGTTCGACGAAATGCTGTCGCAGATTGTACTCATCCTTGGATTCCCCATTGTACTGGGTCTGGTATTCTCGCACTACTTCCCAAAGATTTCAAAGAAAATCATCAAGCCTACACAGATTCTCTCAATCCTGTTCTTCATTGCAATGGTCATTGTATCAATGACACAGGTTCTCTCGGGTTTTGAGCAGAAGTGGGAGGTCTATGCAGCCATACTTTGTACACTTGTGATTGTGGTGATACACAATGCCACAGCATTGGCTGCCGGTTACTATGGCGGTAAGTTTGCCAAGGCTCCCGTCAAGGATTGCCGCACATTGGCAATTGAAATAGGTATCCAGAACTCGGGTCTTGCACTTGCACTGCTGTTCAACACAAACATATTCGTTCCGGGACAATGGAGAGGCAATGGCGGTATGATTATCGTTGCCGCCCTTTGGGGAATATGGCACATCATTTCGGGATTGATAATTTCACGTTTTTTCCGTC
Source organism: Bacteroidaceae bacterium (assembly GCA_045644005.1). GTDB lineage: Bacteria > Bacteroidota > Bacteroidia > Bacteroidales > Bacteroidaceae > HGM04593. Next base: position 16,527 of record JAZRGF010000164.1, read on the forward strand.
GTTCAAACGCACAATAAGTAATGAGCAGAAGAAAAAAATTGCAGGATAATGACAGGTACTATAATATCCTGCACAGATTTGTAAACTTTGCCATAAAGTCATCGTACCGCAGCCTCAAGTACATTGGCACAGAGCGCATTCCAAAAGATTCGGCAATCATCTTCGCTCCCAACCACACGGGAACATTAATGGATGCGCTTATGATACTGGCCATGGACAACAAGCCCAAGGTTTTCATTGCACGCGCCGACATCTTCAGGAACCCAAAGATTGCAAATATCCTCAAGTTCTGCAAGATGATGCCAATCATGCGCATGCGTGACGGCATTGAAGAGGTAAAGAAGAACAACAAGACCATTGAAACAGCTGCCGGCGTGCTGAAGGACGAGGTGCCATTGTGTATCTTCCCCGAGGGCACACACCAGGCAAAATACTCAATGCTCCCGCTCTCAAAAGGTATATTCCGCATTGCCCTGCAAGCAAAGGAGCTGCTTGGCGAAAAACCGCTCTACATTGTACCTGTAGGCATACGTTACGGCAACTTCTACCGTTTCCGTTCATCGGCACGCGTGCAGTTCGGCAACCCCATCAATGTGGGCGAATTCATTGAAGAGCATAGCGACAGGACTGCTCCCGAACAGATAAACCTCATGCGTGAACTCCTTGCCGAGCGAATGAGGGAGAACATCCAGTTCATCCCCAATGACCAGGAGTACGATGCCAAGAGCGAGATTTGTGCAGCGGCATATGCCCCAGAGTACAGAAAAAGGAAAAACGGATATGCTAACCCGCTTGTTGGCATAAACAAGGAGAGCGCCGAGCACATAGAAAAACTCAAGAACGAAAGCCCCGAGGTGGCCGAGAAGCTCGTTGCACTTGGTAACGAGGCACGCAAAATGCGAATTGCAAAAGGCATAAGCCTTAAATCCGTAATCAGGCCACGCGGCATCCTTTTGCAGGCGATACGTGCACTGCTGTTGCTTGTAACCCTGCCCTACACACTGTTCACAACCATCTGCACCATGCCGCTGACCATTGTAAGCGTACTGTTGGGAAAGAAGTTCAAGGACAAAGCATTCCTAAACTCGGTGCGCCTTGTAATAAGACTGTTGCTATGGCCATTGCTGTTTATCATATACACAGTAATTGCTGCCTTGTGCCTGCCCAAGCTCTGGGCTATCACCTTTGTTGTGGCACTGTTGCCGGCCATAGCCGTGACACAGGACACATACAGAGCTGTACGCATGGCAGTGTCCGACTTCAAACTATTGTGCTGCAAGCCACTAAGGCAGTTGTATAACGAAATCAGAGAGACATTGGGCAAATCCGACTCCCTGTTTTAACACAAAAACAAAACACTTACATATGAAAAGACACATTACACTATTCCTGTGCGCAGCGCTTGGAGCATCAAGCCTTTTTGCACAAGCCAAGAGCGACACGGTCGCAGCTCCCGCAGCAAAGAAGGAGATTGTAAAGAAAGGATTCAACTTCGGTCCGCTACCGGTTGTTGCCTTCGATGCCGACAAGGGTCTGCAGTTGGGTGCACTGCTCAACATCTTTGACTTTGGCGACGGCAGCGAGTATCCCAACACACGACAGAAGCTCTATCTGGAGGCATCGTTCTTCACCAAGGGTTCGCAGTTGTTCGTCATCAACTATGACAACAAGTTCCTAATTCCCGGTGTACGATGGGCTGCAACAGCAAACCTCACCAATGACAAGGCCATGGACTTCTATGGTTTCAACGGTTATATGTCATACTTTGACCACGAAAGGATTGCAGCAGGTAAGAACAACGAGAACGACTTCCTGTACACACCAAAGTACCGCATGAACCGTCTCAATTTCAACTTCAAGACCGACTTCACCGGCAACATATGGAACAACAAGTTCTTTTGGGAGGCCGGCTACCACTTCAACTACGTAAATGCAGGCTACCGGAAGAACAACCATGCCTTGAACCTTGAGAAAATCAACAAGGGCAAAGACGAGAACAAGGTGTACCCAGAGTCAGAGCCTACTATCTTTGACCAATACCGCCAGTGGGGCATAATCAACAATGACGAGGCATGGGGTGGCATCAGCAGCGCCCTGCGCGTGGGATTACTCTACGACACACGCGACAAGGAGAATGCGCCGTCAAAGGGTATCTGGGCCGAGGTTCACGCAACTGTTGCCCCCAGCTGGTTGGGTACATCACACCCCTATTACCGCTACTCGGCAACATTCCGCCACTATGTACCCATCGTGAAGAACGATGTGCTCACCTTTGCCTACCGTCTCAACTACGAGGGCGCCATCGGCAACAGCACACCATACTACATGTTGCCGTTCATCACCACCATGGGTTCGACATATGACCGCGACGGCATGGGTGGTTACCGTACCGTGCGCGGTATGCTGCGCAACCGTGTACAGGGTCTCGACATGGCAACATACACTGCCGAACTGCGTTGGCGTTTCGTGCGTTTCACTCTTGGAAAGCAGAATATCGCGTTCGGCCTGAACATCTTCAGCGACGGTGCAATGGTTACACGCAACTACGACATGTCATTCCGTGGCGAGGAGCAGTACCGCGCAGAGTATGAAGCATACATGGCACAGGGTCTCAAAAACGACCGCCCACACATCACCGTGGGTGGAGGTTTGCGTTTCATCATGAACCAGAACTTTATTGTTGCATTCGAGTATGGCTTGCCGGTGAGCAAGTTCAGCAAAGACCCTGTGATTCAGAAACAGGACGGCAACGGCGCATTCTACATCAACACCGGATTCCTGTTCTAAAGAAACGTGAGTTCGATATAAGCTAAATCAAATCGCGAACCTGTCATCCCGACACAGCGTAGCGACGAGGGTTCTCTGAATCCGCGAATAATGAGATTCCTCACACAAGGTTCGGAATGACAAAATACACTAAATTTTAGTATAAATTCTTATATCGAACTCACGTTAAATAAAGCATATACAACGAAAAAGAGATTGCCTCTCAGGCAATCTCTTTTTCGTTGTATATCACACTACCACTCTATCCAGTATCCCGTTTAGCGCAGCAATGGCAATACCATAGTTCGTTATGGGTACACCCTGCGCCTTGGCCTGGCGCACACGCGAGAGAACCGTGCGGCGATTGAACATGCACGCCCCGCAATGAATCACAATATCATACCCCGCAAGGTCATCGGGGAAATCGTTGCCGCCAACAACATCAATCATCAAGCCATCTCCCAACTTGCTGCGCAGTAGACGCGGCAGTTTCACGCGCCCAATATCCTCGTTCTGCGGTATGTGGCTGCATGCCTCGGCAATGAGCACGCGCGCAGTCGGCGACAAGGCAAGCAATGCTTTTGCCCCAGTGCGGAACGCATCGATGTCACCCTTATGACGCGCCATAAGCACCGAGAAAGATGTCAGCTTTGTTTCGGGCGGAGTGAGTTTTTCAACCATTGGAAACACCTGCGAATCGGTTATTATCAGCTGTGGCGGAGCAACCAGCGATTGCAAAAGGCGCGGCAACTCCTCGGGAGCGCAACATAGCGGCATACAATGCTTGTCGAGCAAGTTACGCAATGTCTGCACCTGTGGCTGTATAAGGCGCCCTTTTGGAGCCGATGCATCCTGCGGCATCACAAGCACCACTACATCACCGGGGCTTACCAATGAATGGGTTATATCATCGAGGTTATCATCCTGCCTGTAACACTGCGCAATGCGCTCAAGCAACACCTCACGTCCCTCACCTGTCACAGCCGAAAAAGGAATGACATCACACCCCAGAGTCTCCCTCCATGCAGTCATGCGCTCCGCGCTACCCTTCTTGTCACACTTGCCCGCAACAACAATCACAGGCAACTGCTGTTCTTTTATTTGTGCAAGCCAATGCTTTTCGAGCGCGGCATCGCCGTCATATTCACCAAGCAGAAGTATGGCAACATCGGCCCGCGCAAGCACCTTGCGCGCCGCATCAACGCGCATTGAGCCAAGTTCACCGGCATCGTCAAACCCCGCAGTGTCGGCAATCACGGCTGCCCCCACACCCGGCAGTTCAATGTTTTTCCACACAGTGTCGGTAGTAGTTCCCGCAACATCGGAAACAATGGAGACATCCTGCCCCGCAATGCAATTCACAAGCGAGGACTTACCGGCATTCCTGCGGCCGAATATGGCTATATGATAACGGTTTGAACGAGCAACTGAAGTCATGGCAATGTCTTTATTTACGCCGTCACCGGGTTAATTACGTTATGGATATTGTCAATATATTTTGCCAACGGTAACATATATGCACTGAACACAGCCAGTTTCTCATCGAATGGTGCTTCGTTCACAACAATTTCCTTTGTGATATCACCGTTCTCGCACACATATGATATAATTGTAGTCAAGAACTCCTCCTGTTCATAGTTCAACTGAGAACCAGATATGAATGTGGCAAATTTCTCAACTGCCTCTTTCCTGTTTACACCAATGACAGAACGTATGAACATCGCCACATTCGTTCCGCAAGGCATACCAAGAGTATATTTGTCATAATCCTGTCTATCGCCCAATTCCTGCCACAATATACGTTCCAGTTCCCTGATATCGGCAATAGTCAGTTGCTCCATCGCATATATCTTGTCAAGTACCGGCAGATGTCTGTTCTCAGCAAGGAAATCCATCACCTTCTGTTTGTATGATACCTTTGGAGTAACACCTACAGTCTCGCCACCAATAGTAACCACATCCTTTATATCAACAACAAACCACTGCTTTTTGTCACCGATGAGGAACTTTGTCAAGTCTCTCAAATCCTCACGTACCTTCTCCAACCAAGCCAAAGAAACATTCTCCCAACATGCAGGATTAAGTACCTCGTTGATAGTACCCATCTTTGCCTTAATCTGTGGGATAGAAGCCTTATGTTGCAGTTTCTCAGCCACGAACTGTACGTTCTGGATAGACTTGTGAGCATTCATATCATCATCAAGCAGAGAGAGTTCTATCGCCAATACCAGTACATCAAATTTCTTGGCATTCTCATCCAAAGTGTTCTTTGCAAGCAATGGAGCAATGTCATTCTTCAATGTAAGTGTATCAAGTTCTGATATATACACCCAAGCCGAAGCATCCTTGAAGTGGCTTACCTGTTCCCATTTTGCACGAACCGAGATATGAGAGTCTGATAACATCGCAACCTGCTCCTTCAACATCGCCTTGATGTCATCGTGAAGTTTCTTTGCAAATTCGTCCTCTTGGTACTTCTGATGTTGCAGATGAAAAGCAATATCGGTACGCAAGCCGAATAACTTTTCTGTCAGTGAAATTACACTTGGAGCCTCTTTGCCATCCGGGTACTTCTCAAAGTAGTCGAAGTTACAACACCAATCGAATATGTAGAAAACCTCCTTGTCCTTATCACCGAATATACCCTGTGACAAACGTGTTCCACGTCCAATCATCTGCAAGAATTTGATTTTGGACTTTACGGGTTTGAAGAATACCAAGTTCAGCACATCGGGAACGTCAATACCAGTGTCGAGCATATCAACCGATACTGCAATCTGAGGTTCAGCATCCCTTTTCTCGAATTTGTCAATCAAGTCCTGTGCGTATGTCACATAGTTGTCAATCAACACCCAGAAGCCGGAACCGTATTCCGGATAAAGGGCATTGGAGCGTTCTTCAATCAGTTCTGCGTGGCGGTGGTTATATGCAAAAACAATACTCTTGCCTATTCTCTCGCCACTCTGCACCTTCAAGCCGTTCTCCATCAAGTCCTGAAGCACTGCATCAATGGTGTCAATGTTGTATATATAACTGAATATCTCGCTATTGTTGATGTCACGTACATACTTTGGTTTGCTATATTCGCCACCATCCTCAGCCGCTTGCATAGGGTAATAATCAAGAGCCTTGCGAGTCTGCTCATACTCCCAAATCTTCTCCATCTGTTCCTTCTCATCCTCGCTCAGACTGCTGTACTTGATACCCTCTTTGAGGATTACCGAACCACGCTTGAACCCTGCATAGTTCACCAAGTAACCATCGGCAACTGCATCTTCAAGTTCGTAGGCATAATTTGGCGAACCCTGCTCCATTTCAAAGATGTCGTATGTGCTCTTGTCCACCTCATCACGTGGGGTGGCGGTAAGTCCAATGAGCATTGCATCGAAGTAGTTGAAGATGGCTCCGTACTTACCAAAGATTGAACGGTGTGCCTCATCAATGATAATCAAGTCGAACCTGCCCACAGAGAAGGGCTTTTCCTCGGTGTCTATGAAATTAATCATAGTCTGGTATGTCGAGAAGGTAATGCGAGCATTCAAATCACGCTCACCGCCCTCGTTCAATACACAAGTAGTCTCGTTTGGTAGAAGTTTTACGAAGTTCTTGTGAGCCTGTTTAACAAGCGATGTTCTGTCTGCAAGGAACAGCACGTTCTTTACCCAGTCATTGCGTTTAAGTACATCAACCAGTGAAATGGAAACACGTGTCTTTCCGGTACCGGTTGCCATCACAAGCAAACCCTTTCTGTGCTTGCTGTTGTAGTGCTCGCAAACCGCCTTTACAGCCGTTTTCTGGTAATATCTATCACTTATATTGTCGTTGATGGTAAAGTCCGTTATATCCTTTCTTCCACGCTTTTGAAGCAAACGCTCCAAATCATCCTCGGTATGAAAACTGAACAGTTTGCGTGGGGGATAACCAAGCCCATCAATGATGAATGTCTGGAATCCGTTTGTATAGTATATCACCGGACGTACACCATATTTAGCCTCCAAACAATCGGCATACAACTCTGCCTGGTGCTTGCCCTTCACTGGTGACACCGATGTTCTTTTTGCTTCGATGACTGCAAGAGGCTTGCCGTTACTGCCGAACAGTACATAATCGGCATAACCAACATCGTGCGTGTTCGGTATTCCCTGCAATTCCACCTCAACACAAGCCTTTGAGGGCTGAATCAATCCGTTAATGTCCAGTATGTCCCATCCAGCCTCTTTCAGCATCAAGTCGATGTACAATCTGCGAGTTTCAGCCTCTGAAATATCCATTGGAAGCACCTCAACTGGTGCTTTTGACTCAACGGCAACCTTGTCGGCAACCTCTACAATCTTATTGGCTGTGTCATCGTGAGTCACCGGGATAATCACAGGAGTTCCTGGGGCTGATGGAATCAATGTTTTATCAAATGGTTTGACACTATCGACAACCCTAAGCTTAATGAGAATGGAAGCGACTACATTGTAGATGTTGAGCAAGCAAAAGAATGATTCCTTCTTGCTTACCGATGCAGCATGAGCACCGTTGTTGCCAACCTTGCGGACATAGTGAACAGCCATCATCACCCTGTCATCACCAATGAACTCCTTGAATGGCTCACCATCCACCAGTTCAAACAACGATGTCCTTTCGGGGATGTCAATGTTCTTCATCTCGTACAATGAGCGTACAATGTATTCCAGTGCTCGCCTGGCATTGACAGCACTGATGTCCGGGTTAGTCACCTGTTGCTCCTCTGCTATCGAGCAGAAACGGTACAACTCGGTTAATCCCAAATCCTTTATGTAGTCAAAGTTTCGCATATCATTCATTTGCTTAGGGTCTTTAGAGTCCTTAAGGTCCTTAAAGACTTTAGAGACCTTGAAAAAATCACTTTCCCCTATACTCTTTTCTTATCCTTGTCATTCTTTCGCTGAATCCACCTTCTTGCACAAAATCATCCGAAAGACGCTGTATCTGGCGGTGCAACAGGTAGTCTGCTTGCTTTATCAACACAATTGCCATATTGGCAATTGTTTCCGGCGCGCGTGACTGAGCCAATTGCATGAAATACTCACCTTCGTTGTGTTCTTTACCAACACGGCGCATTGCCTCAAGTTCAACAGAACCCTCTTCCCATTGGCGATGTCCGCGAGTCTTCAAATAATCTTCAAAATCCTCAAGCAATTCCTGCAAACTGGCTTTTGCTACATTAAGAAGTTTAATTTCTGTTTTTGCCGATGTAGCAGAAGCCATACAGCCCTCCACAATATTCTGTTTACCCGAACGAGCCGCTTGCACCATCTGGTCAATGGTGCGGTCACCACGCTGAAGGTAATTGTTGCAAAAATAATAAGTTAGTTGGAATATCACATCACTTTTTTGATAACTCAACAACTTTTTATAATTGCCCCTGTGTGGAACCAATGCTTCGCTCATAATAAATTCAAAATTAGTTTTTAATCTTCCTTAAAGTCTTTAAAGTCCTTAAAGTCCTTAGAGTCCTTAGAGTCCTTAAAGACCTTATAGTCTTTTCCTTTTTCAATTGAAATAATACTCCATTCTACTATTGAAGAGTGTCTCAGTTTCTACAATGGATTGCTTTATAAGTTCCTTTTGCTTTTCGATTGCTTCAATCTTTGATGCAAATTCTTGTTGAAGGGCAATAGGGGGTATTGGTACCACAAATGATTTTATGAATCCTACATTTAAGTTTTTCTGACGGATACCATGTCTATGTTTTAAAGCCTCCTCTTTCATTAAACTTAATAAATAGTACATCCATACAACATTATCTGAATGCAAATCTATATTCGCACATGCTTGATTCGAAGCACTATCTTTTCTTAATATGCCTAATTTGAAAGCAGCTGTATCGTACATACCTACCATCAAACTATTTGCTTTAAATACTTTTGCAGCAGAATTATTAATTGCTTCCTCTGTTATCTTTTCTATAGAATCCGGTAAATACAAGTTGTTTAATTCGCCTGCTGAATACCAATTAATATTACCTGTAAAATATTCAGTTTTTTTTCTTGATGGTGTTCCACCAGACGAAATATTAGCAATCTCCCCTAAACTATTGGTTTCCCATCCCTTTTCATTGTCGATAGGATTGCCGAACATTTCGTAGAAGATAGACTGTGCAAGTGCATCATATTCCTTCAACTGTTGCTTCTTATTCTCAATAATACCAGAAAGACAATCCAACTCAGCAACAATATTTTCCTGCTCGGAAAGAGGGGGAACGGGGATTGGAATTTGTCTAACTTTTTCTGCTGATACAAAATCAATAGTCGCTTTACCACTTAATGAGTAAAGTTTGTTTTTCAAAGTGGCACAATAATGCAATAAGAACATTGGACTTAAATAATTTTTATCTTTAATTACAAGTCCATTGAATTGTTGATTTGAAGTCAAAGGGATTTTTGTTATGGCATACTCTCCTAATGATGCTGTACAACACAATAGAATAGTATCTTTGGGAAATACTCTTAGTTTATCCCACGCAACCTTAGTAACCTTTTGCCTAGTATCTGTAATAATGCGTCCCTGTTCACGAATGTCCTCAACAGTAAACCAAGGATATGTGCCATTTTCCCAAAACAAACTTTCTGTTCGCTTTGGAGTTGAACCGCCTTGGATTTTGCAAACCTCCCCCAAATTCTTTATTTCCCAACCTTGTTTCATAGTATTAATCAATCTTACTACGTTTTTTAATCTTTAACATCGTTTTTTCTTCGTTGATACTATCCTTTGCTAAAAGGAAAGCCAGTAAAGAATAGTAAAAATG
>JAZRGF010000165.1:0-38037 GCA_045644005.1 Bacteroidaceae bacterium
GCAAAATTAGCCTAATTTTTTAACAAATATATTTACCTGTAAAAGGGCTGGATTTTCATCCAGCCCTTTCGTCTATACACCTACCCCAACCTACGAGACAAGGAAACAAAAAACAGACGGCAACACGCCACAAAGAATGACAAAAAAGTGTTGCAAAACAACAAAACATTTAGCAAAAAGCGCTTGTTAAATAGAGCTTTTTTTGCTAACTTTGTTCGGTTATATTGGTAATAAAACATTATGAGCGAAGAAATCAAGAAAAACGCAGCAGCCAGCTATTCGGCCGACAGTATCCAGGTACTTGAAGGCCTTGAGGCAGTCCGTAAACGCCCCGCGATGTACATTGGTGACATCAGCGAGAAGGGTCTCCACCACTTGGTTTATGAGGTTGTGGACAACTCTATCGACGAGGCTATGGCAGGCTTCTGTACCCACATAAACGTAACAATAAACCCCGGCAACTCAATCACCGTTCAAGACAACGGCCGTGGCATCCCTGTGGATTGGCACGAGAAGGAGAACCGTTCGGCACTTGAGGTCGTAATGACAGTGCTCCACGCCGGCGGTAAGTTCAACAAGGATTCATACAAAGTATCAGGCGGTCTCCACGGCGTGGGTGTATCGTGCGTTAATGCTTTGTCAACACATATGAAGACCGAGGTGTTCCGCGACGGCAAGCACTATGAGCAGAACTACTCATGCGGTAAGCCGCTCGATGCAGTACGCTGCGTTGGCGAGACCGACATCCGCGGTACAAAGCAGACATTCCAGCCCGATGGTTCGATATTCACAGTAACCGAATACCAGTACCAGATATTGGCAACACGTCTGCGCGAGCTCGCATACCTGAACGCAGGTATAACCATTACCCTCACCGACATGCGCGAGGCCGACGAGAACGGCAACTACCAGAGCGAGACATTCCACTCTACCGAGGGATTGAGAGAGTTCGTGCGCCACATCGACGCATCACGCACTCCACTCATCAGCGAGGTCATCTACCTGTACACCGAAAAGAACAACATCCCCATTGAGGTTGCCATACTGTACAACACAGGCTATAGCGAGAACGTACACACATACGTAAACAACATCAACACCTACGAGGGTGGTACACACCTTGCAGGATTCCGCCGTGCGCTCACACGCACACTCAAGAAATATGCCGATGACACAAAGGCGCTTGAGAAGGCAAAGGTCGAGATTTCGGGCGAGGACTTCCGCGAGGGTTTGACAGCCATCGTATCGGTTAAGGTCGCAGAGCCACAGTTCGAGGGACAGACAAAGACCAAGCTCGGCAACAGCGAGGTAACAGGTGCCGTAGACCAGGCAGTGGGCGAGGCTCTCGCATACTATCTCGAAGAGCACCCCAAGGAGGCCAAGATGGTCGTAGACAAGGTAATCCTTGCCGCTACAGCACGTATTGCCGCACGCAAAGCTCGCGAGAGCGTACAGCGCAAGAGCCCCATGGGCGGTTGCGGTATGCCAGGTAAGCCCGCCGACTGCCCGGACAAGGACCCTGCAAACTGCGAGTTGTTCCTCGTCGAGGGAGACTCTGCGGGCGGCTCGGCAAAACAGGGCCGCAAGAACAAGTTCCAAGCAATTCTCCCCTTGCGCGGTAAGATTCTTAACGTAGAGAAAGTTATGTGGCACAAGGCGTTTGAGAGCGACGAGGTGAACAACATCATCCAGGCTATCGGCGTACGCTTCGGCCTTGACCCCGAGGACAGCAAGAAAGCAAATATTGAGAAACTGCGCTACCACAAGATCATTATGATGGCCGATGCCGACGTCGACGGTGCACACATCGGTACACTCATCATGACACTCTTCTACCGTTATATGCCTGAAATCATTGAGGCCGGGCACCTCTACAAGGCGATGCCACCACTCTACCTCTGCTCAAAGGGTAAGGTAAAGAAATATTGCTACGATGACAGGGAGAAAGAGGCGTTTATCCAAGAGTATGCAGGCGGTAACGAGAAGGAAATCAACATCCAGCGTTACAAGGGTCTTGGTGAGATGAACCCAGAGCAGCTTTGGGACACAACAATGAACCCCGAGACACGCACCCTGAAGCAGGTTACCATCCGCGATGCACAGGAGGCCGACTACATCTTCTCAATGCTCATGGGTGACGATGTTGGTCCACGCCGCGAGTTCATCGAGAGCAACGCAACATACGCAAACATCGATGCATAACAATACAAGCAACAAAAAAAACGAGCCCCGTAAAGGCTCGTTTTTTTGTTATAACACTCACGTTACTTTATTATCAAATCCTCCACAACTACTTTCGGTACATAGTGAACACCATCCTCGCGGTAGTAGGAATGGTCATCAGTCTCCTTTATATCTACAAGTTGAATCTTCTCGGCACTCTTGCCAATGGCAACCACAAGCAGAGGCTTATATGGCAATTGCAATGAGCTGGCCAGCTTATCTGCATCAAAATCCATTATACAAAGACCATTGAGCCCCATTTCCACAGCCTGCAACAACATACTCTGCGCCGAGATTCCAAGGTCGACAAACGTGCTGTTACGCGGTTCAATAGTTGAACACACCACAATGAATGCATTGGGTTCCGTTCCGGCAAGCGGCAGATTCAACTCCTTGAGCCCCGCACCCATCCTTATGAACGGCAATACCTTTTGGGCCTCACCGGCAGTCACCAGCCTGAAACGCAATGGCTGACGGTTACGCGCCGATGCCAACTTGGTATTCACCGACACAATGCGCCGCAATTGGTCGGCACGCACAAAATAAGAGGCGTCATACCCCCTAGTACTGCGGTTTTTCACAAGCAGTGAAGAAATCCCCTCCTTGGTCTTTACGCCCTGCGAAGAGGAAGAACGCGAGCGATACTGCTCCATCCGCTTTTCAAGATAATTGTCGGCCATAATAAAGAATATTGATAGAAATAAAAAAAGAGCTCAAAATTGAGCTCTTTGAGGTACCTGGCGGATTCGAACCGCCGTACATGGTTTTGCAGACCACTGACTAAGCCACTCATCCAAGGTACCGGTTGGCTTTGCGCCTACGTCGCGTTAAGCGATGACAAAGGTAAGACTTTTTTTGTGAAGAACAAACAATGAAGGCCATTTTTTAACTTTTTAAGCTACTTTTCACCAATTATTTCTCCACAGAGGAGTGTTTTTACGCATTTATGCTCTATCTTCGCGCAAAATAGCACAATGAGACACAAGGTAGAGAAATTCATTGACGGGCACAATCTGCTTGAACAAGGCAAGAAAGTGCTTGTTGCATTAAGCGGCGGGGCCGACTCCGTTGCGCTCCTTGTTGTGCTACAGAGGCTTGGTTACGACTGCGAGGCAATACATTGCAACTTCCACCTTCGCGGCAAGGAGAGCAACCGCGACGAGCATTTTGTCAAAGAACTGTGCCAACGCTCAAGCATCAAACTGCACACCGTGCACTTTGACACAACCGCCTACTCCAAAGAGAGGAGAATCTCCATTGAAATGGCTGCACGCGAACAGCGATATAATGCATTTGAGGAGTACAGGGCTGCGATTGGCGCCCAGGCCATAGCGGTGGCTCACCACCGCGACGATTCGGCCGAGACACTACTGCTCAACCTCGTTCGCGGAACAGGAATAAAGGGATTGAGAGGCATACAACCACGTAACGGATATATCGTACGCCCACTGCTATGCGTTGGACGCGATGAAATCATTGACTACCTCAAATGGCGCGGCCAAGAATACATCACCGACAGCACAAACCTCACCTGCGACTACACACGCAACAAAATAAGGCTTGAACTGATTCCCAAAATGGCCGAGATAAACCCGTCTGTTCTCTCCACGCTTGCAGCCACTGCACAACGTATGAGCGATGCCGAACGTATCTATAGCCACGCAATTAACGAGGCCGCAGAGCGTGTAAGACAAGGAAACACCATAAGCATTGAGGCTATAGAAAAGGAGATTGCTCCCGAAGCCATCCTGCACGCGATTCTATCGCCATTAGGCTTTAACAGCGCGCAGATTGAGGACATTGCGCAATCCATGGGAAAGGAGGGCTCAAAACAGTTCCACTCGACAAAATGGAGCGTAATCAAAGACAGGGAGAGACTCATTATAACCCCAAGGAAGAATTTTGAACAGGAGAGCACAACCCTGCCAAGCAACGGGAAAGTAAAGTCCACACATGGCACACTGACCATTGCAACAATGGAATTTGACGGAGACATCCCCAAAGAGCGTAATAAAGCCAGCCTTGATGCCGACAAGCTGCACATGCCACTGACACTGCGCAGCACATTGCCAGGCGACCGTTTTGCCCCCTTTGGCATGCGCGGAACAAAGTTGGTAAGCGATTACTTGACCGACCGAAAAAAAAGCCTCATAGAGAGACAATCACAGCTAGTGGTCTGCGACGCTACAGGAGAGATTGTGTGGTTGGTGGGCGAACGCCCATCATCACGCTGTTGCATCAACGAAAAGACAAAGAATACAGTACATCTTGAGTGGAACAACGCATAAGGGATTCATCGGGCCAATCCCCTCAATGCCTTTGTGGCGTCACCGAACCCCTGCTCGGCCGACAAACGCCACAACCCTATGGCCTTATCCCTGTTTTTTGCAACGCCATTACCATAGTAATAACACACGCCAAGGTCATACAATGCTGCCGGATGTTCCTTTTTTACAGCCTTTTCGTACCATTGGACAGCCTTTTCATAATCCTGCTGCACACCCAATCCCTGATAATACATTGAGCCAAGCAAGTATTGGGCATTGACATCACCCTGCCCTGCTGCCTTGGTGCACCAACCGGCTGCAGCCTTGTAGTCCTGCTTGACACCGTGCCCCATATAATAACATTGGGCAAGATTATACTGCGCCTCGTAATCGCCGGCGTCGGCTCCACGCCTGTACCACTTTGCAGCCACCTTGTAATCAACGCTGTCTACAATTCCAAGATAATGGAAATTACCGACTTTATTATATGCCGGCACAAAACCAAGCTCGGCAGCCCTTTCATATCTTGCCAAAGCCGTTCTGAAGCCAACACCCTCGTCTTCTCCCCCTGATATGCAATATTCGGCAAGACAATATATAGCCTCGGCATTTCCAAGCTCTGCCGCTTTCATATAGAGCTCCATCGCCTCTTCATAGTCATATGAAACACCATCTCCCCAATAATAGCAGCCGGCAAGCTGGCACATGGCATCGGCATTGCCGCTCTTTGCTGCCCTACGATACCATTTTACTGCCGTCTCGTGATTCTCCTTTACCCCATCGCCCGAATAGTAACAGCCGGCGATTACATATTGCGCATTGACATGCCCCTTGATTGCAGCCTTTTCGTACCACTTTGCAGCCTTTACCGAATCCCTTGCCACACCTGTACCGTTGTAATAGCACCCTGCAAGAGAATATTGCGCCTTCACATGTCCTTGCAAGGCAGCTTTCTCAAACCATTTAAAGGCATTCGCGTCATCCTGCAACGTGCCATCACCATAGGCATAACACATGGCAAGATTGTATTGGGCTGAATCCAAGCCCTGCACCGCAGCTTTTTTATACCAATGGAAGGCCTCATAAACATCTTCCTCCACCCCATAACCGAAAAAGAAACAGTCGCCAACCTCGTTACAGGCCACAGAATACCCCGTCCCTGCTGCTCGATAAAGATAATCGAAAGCCTTGAGGCTATCAGGTTCGACACCCTCGCCATATTTATAGCAGACTCCCAAATTGGTCATTGCCACAGCATTTCCCTGCTCTGCCGCAAGACGATACCACTTGACAGCCTCATTCAAATTGTGTTCAACTCCGTAACCCTTGTGATAACAGTTACCGATATTGCACTGTGCCACATCATTGCCCTGCGCTGCCGACTTTTTGAACCATGATATAGCCTTGTTGTAGTTCTGCCCGACACCCTTGCCCGACACGTAACATGCGCCAAGGTTGCATTGGGCCAAAGGATTACCTCTCTTGGCCTCCTCTTTCCACAACCCTACAGCACTCTTGTAGTCACCCGCCCTGTATGCATCGAGCCCTTTGAGGTAACCCTCAGTGCGCAATGTATCGTGTGACAACGGCTCTACATCACCGCTGAAACACAAGGCTGATGCCGGCACCGACAACAAGAAAAGAGCTGCCGACAACAATAGAATGCACACATAGTTTCTCATTGCAACTTTCATTTGTCAAGCTGTCCAATCACGGTTTCTGCATCGGGATGTCCAAACTCAACAGCCTTTCGCAGATGCATCATCGCTTTTTCGGTATCACCGTTCTGCATATACAGGCGACCAAGCAGATAATGCACGTCGGGAGACTCAGGAGCAAGCGCCTCGGCCTCGGTCAGGACCCTGATACCTTCGTTGGAATATTTAACACGGTAGCACAATAACCCCTTCTCAATATAAGGAGCAAGGCTCTGAGGATCGAGATATATTGCCGTGTCGTAGTCATTGAGCGCCTGCGCATACATTTTTGCACCCTGTTCGGCCTGCGCACGAAGATAGTAGAATTCAGCACCAAGAGAGCCGCCCATCATATTCTCATATCTGATATAATCGTATACGGCATTGCGGTACTTCTTTGCCGCCACGTTGACAAGGGCTCGTGTCAGGATATATGGAGCTGAAAATTTCACCGCGGTAGAATCAAAGCATGCCACAGCACTGTCAAGCATTGCAACCGACATATCGTAATCCCGTATCTCCCTGTAACACTGCGATGCCTTTGCAAACACTTCGGCGCTGCGCATGTCTGTAGCGGCCAATGCAACATAGCACTCGGCTGCGGCTGCATAATCACCATGCGAGTATAGAATTTCCGCCTTACCGTTAAGGAACAGAGATTGTCTATCGGCAGCTATGGCCTTGTCAATTTCGCATAACGCGCCCTCAAGCGACAATGCCGGATGTGACAGCGTATCACCCTCAAGCACAATGGTATTGATGGCCTTCGCCTTGCTGTAATGCACCTCGGCCGCATTCTCTGTCAGTCCATAAGCCCTGTTCCACGAGTTCTCTGCCGCATAAAAGTCCCGAAGTGCGACAGCCTCATATTCCGCCCTCGCCACATACCCCTCGTAACTGTCGGGATACAATGCAATGAAATCATCGATGACATTCTTATATGACAAATTGTCGCCAACCATTGCCTGCATATACAGGCAAGTCAGTGCTTCATCCTTGTTACCGGGCAATGCCGTGCGTATTCCCATTGAACGATAATATCCGTTGCCATAGAGCGGGACAGAGACATCGAGAGCCGAAAACAGCGATGCACCGACAGCATAACTGTTTATCGTAACACCGGTAGCAGTCTCCTGCATTACGGCGACAAACTCACCATCGGCATTGACCAATGGCAGAGCCGTGAAACGTGACTCCATTGGCTTTGCCAAGGTGTAATAGGCGCAAGAATAAACGGAATCGACCCTTTTGACACCGGCCTCTTCAACAAAGCCGCCTTTGCCTACACCATAGCCAAGCTGATACAATGTCTCGCCTTCATCAACAGGCGTAACAGAGACAGCAAGCGGCTTCACCTTCTTGTCGGCCGCCACACGCACCCTGATGCAGTCAAAAATCTCATTGACCCCGACAATATTCTTCACCGGACGCACAACACCCTTGTAGTCTATCACCACAGCACTGTCGGCACCAATGAAAAGCGAATAGGATGCAATGAGGTCGCTGCCGCTGCCGGCAAACACAGCTGTTCCGCTGTGCAACATCACACCTTGCCTGTAGGTCACAACACTCGCAACCGCACGGCGTGCCTTCTCCACACCTTTAGGCAACTTGCCGGCAAAGAGAGACATTGCCGACATACATGCCACAAGAATCAACAGCGCCACTCTTTTCATAAGAATCAATCGTTCAGGTGACGCTGACGTACAGCCTCGTAAAGAATCACACCTGTAGCTACAGAGACATTGAGTGACTCAATGTTACCGAACTGCGGAATAGCCACCCAATCATCGCACAATGCCAGGTGCTCCTGTGGAATACCCTTATCCTCGGCACCCATCACCACGCATACAGGCTCATTGAAATTGGCCTGTGTATAGTTGATTTTACCCTTCTCTGTTGCGCATATAATGCGTATGCCCGAAGCCTTGAGGTACTTCAAGGTCTCGGTAATGTTCTTCTCACGACACACAGGCAACACGTGCAATGCACCGGCCGAAGTCTTCACGGCATCGGCATTTACGGTAACGCTGTTGTGCGACGGAATTATTATGGCATCGACGCCGGCACAGTCGCATGTACGGGCAATAGAACCGAAGTTTCGCACATCGGTAATACCGTCGAGCAACACAAGGAAAGGAACCTTACCCTCCTCGTAGAGAGTGGGCACCAATGTATCCACACTTGCATACTCCACTGCCGAGATATATGCAATGACACCCTGATGGTTCTTGCGTGTAATGCGGTTCAGTTTCTCAACCGGAACACGCACAACAGGAATTGTACGCCCCCTGAGAGCCGCGAACAGTTCACGCGACAACTCGCTCTGCAAGTCGCGCTTTACAAGAATCTTATCAACCTCCTTACCGGCCTCAATAGCCTCCATAACAGCGCGTACGCCGAATATCATTTCATTTGAATTTACCATACTATCCTAGTTCTGATGATTGTGACAACAACAGATTGGCCGCGCTTATAGCCGCATCGGAGAGGACCTATCCGCTCATCATCTGCGCAATCTCGCGCACCCTCTCCTGCTGTTCAAGTTCTACAATATCTGTTACCGTTCCCTTTGCGGTCTCCTCCTTGTGCACCTTGTAGTGGCGCAAGCCCAAAGCCGCCACCTGCGGCAAATGAGTTATGCTGAGCACCTGACGGTTGGCGCGACCCATCTGCTGCATCATGCGTCCCATGCGCTCGGCAAGCACACCCGACACACCTGTATCAACCTCGTCAAAAATCAAAGTAGGCTGATTGGTGCTTGATGCCACCAGCGACTTGAGGGCGAGCATCACACGCGCCATTTCACCACCCGACGCAACATCGCAAAGCGGCTGTGGAGCACTGCTGCTGTTGGCCGAGAAGAGGAACGTGATTACATCGCATCCAAGCGGTGTAAAACCATCGGTGGCAGCAAAATCGACCTCGAAACGTATCATAGGCATACCAAGATTCACCAGGCTTGCCACCATCTCCTTCTGCAAGTGCTGCGCACTGGCTTTGCGTGCCTTGGTCAGTTCACCGGCCATTTTTGTCAGTTCCTTTCCAAGAGCATCTATGCGGCGCTGCAAGGCCTTGATATCGTCATCGCCACACTCAATCCTGTCAAGACGCTCGGCAAAAGAGGCAGCAAGAGCCAACAAGCCGGCAACAGACCCAACGCGGTGCTTCTTCTGCAAATCGTATATCATGGCCAGGCGACGCTCAACGTACTCAAGCCTGTCGGGCGAATACTGTACACGGTCTGCACGCTGCTCCATCTCGCCACAGCAATCCTTCAGTTCAATATAGCAGTTCTCCAAGCGGCCGGCCAGCTCCTCGGCCGCGCTGTAATGGGACGATATTCGTGTCAAAGCATTGGCACCCTCGCGCAACGCCTGCAACAGGTTGTTGCCATCGGCATCAATGGCAGTACATGCGCCATACAATGCCGCTTGTATATCCTCGGCATGCGACAGTTCGCGCACCTCCTCCTCAAGCGCCTCTACCTCGCCGTCGACCAGCGCAGCACCATTCAGTTCTTCAAGTTGAAAACGCAACCACTCCTCGTCGCGTCGGCTGTTCTCAAGTGCATCCTTCAGCCTTTTAAGTTCATTGTTCAATGAGCGGTATGCATCATACTGCTCCTTATAGCTATCGAGCTGTGCCTTGTTGCCCGACAATGTGTCAAGCACACGCAACTGATAGCCGGCGTCACCAAGCAGCAGGTTCTGGTGCTGGGAGTGGATATCCATGAGGCGGGCACCCAACTCCTTGAGCTGGGCAACAGAGACCGGTGTGTCATTCACAAACGCCCTGCTGCGCCCGGTAGAAGCCACCTCGCGGCGCACAATGCACTCGCTGTCATAGTCGAGGTCATTCTCCTCGAACCATCCCTGCAGGGCAAAATCGGTGATATCAAAGCAGCCCTCTATCACGCAACGGTCGGCACCCTCACGTATTGACTTTGCATCGGAACGCTGACCCAAGAGCACAGAAATGGCACCAAGAAAGACCGACTTACCGTGGCCTGTCTCACCAGTGATGACAGAGAATCCTGTAGAGAAATCGACCTCCACATGCTCTATCAGTGCAAAATTACGTATTGATATATGTTTCAGCATTATGCTTAATTATTGCTTTTTGTTATCTTGTCCCACTCCGACGAGAGCGAAGGATTTATGTCCGACAATGTCTCCACCACATTTTTCTTCTCTTCGGGGGTGCATTTTGAGTAGAGATTCACAATCTCGTCCACCTTATACTCGGTAAAGAGCTTTGTAAAATAGGCCATAGGGCGGTCCTCATATGCCTTTTTCAACAGGGCAATACTCTCTGTGATGGCCTTGCGACCCTCATCGGCGCTCTTGAACATAGTGTCCAAGCCAAGGCGATGATACTTGTACATGAGCTTGCGCACAGGCTCCATGGCTCCGTTCATATAATCGTCGATTATGGAGTAGCGGTTATTGCTGCTGCCACCGGCACGCCATCCTGCATCGCCAAGGTTCTGCGCATTGTTGGCTATTGTAAGCGCCTTGTTCAAGAACTCACTTCCACCAAGCTCACCCATTGAATCCAGGTCCAGACCTATAATCGTATAGACATAGAAAGCCACTACGGCTGTGAGGTTATTGTCAAGATTGTCCTCAATGAAGTCGAGGCGGTCAAAGGGCTGGTACTTGAACTTTATGCTCTTGTCCTCGTACTGAAAAAGGGTTGACGTATATGACGCACCGAACACAGGGCGCGAAGCCTGCACCATCAGCGAACAGTCAAACGAGCCGTCATTGGCATAGGAGTTCACCACAAAGGTGAAGTTGCAGTTTATGCGTTCTACCTCCTCGTACACATTCGGAGTCCACTTGCGGTCATTGATAAAAGCCTTCAAAGCCTCCTCAAGCTGTGTAAAGACCTCTGTATTGGAGCCCTGCACCTTTGAGGCATTCAGCGTAACATTGGCATTGAGTTCCTCACCCTCGGCACTTGCTGACAAGGGCAACAACATGAACGCAAGCACTGTCAACAGTTTTGCAATGTGCGCGACAATATCTTTTGCCACGTCCTTCTTGCTCTTCAGCGGGAAGTCGTTCTTGCCACTCTTGTCAATGATTGTCACCTTGTTGGTGTCGCAGGCAAAACCGGCCCCCTTGTCCTCCAGCGAATTGAGCACAATGAAATCAAGGTTCTTTTTTTTGAGCTTCAAGCGGGCATTCTCCTCGGCATTGTTTGTCTCAAGCGCAAAACCCACAAGCATCTGGTTCTCACTCTTCACCGCGCCCAAAGAGGCCGCGATGTCGCTATTTGGAGTAAGTTCAATGAGCATGTCATCGGCCGTACGCTTCATTTTCACCGGTGCACACTGCGCAGGACGGTAATCGGCCACTGCTGCTGACAGCACAGCCACATCACACGTGGGGAATGCAGCCATTGCTGCATCGTACATTTCGCGCGCCGACTCCACGTCCACTCTCCTTATCCCCGGATGCTTGCACTCAAGCGATACCGGGCCGGAAACCAGCGTCACATCGGCACCCTGTGCCGCACACTCCTCGGCAATGGCAAAGCCCATCTTACCTGTCGAATAGTTACCGATGAAGCGCACCGGGTCAATCTTCTCATATGTGGGACCGGCAGTAACAAGCACCCTCTTGCCGGCAAGCCTGCTACTGCCTAAAAAAAAATCCTTGATACGCGCAACAATAGCCTCGGGCTCTTCCAGGCGTCCCTTGCCACACAAATGGCTCGCGAGCTCGCCCGAAGCAGCCTCAATAACGTGGTTGCCATAGCTTTTCAGCAACTCCACATTGCGCTGTGTCGATGGATGGGCATACATATCGAGGTCCATTGCAGGGGCAATGAACACCGGTGCCTTCATTGACAGATAGGTTGTGACAAGCAGATTGTCGGCAATGCCATTGGCCATCTTACCGAGCGTCGATGCCGTTGCAGGGGCAACAATCATCGCATCGGCCCACAGACCAAGCTCCACATGGCTGTTCCAGGCGCCGTTGTCACTCTGGAAAAAGTCGCACATCACCGGGCGACCCGACAATGTAGAGAGTGTCAGCGGAGTGATGAAATCCTTGGCCGCCGGAGTCATCACCACCTGAACGGTGGCACCCTCCTTCACCAATAGACGCACAAGCATCGCAGCCTTGTAGGCCGCGATACTGCCAGTCACTCCCAAAACTATATTCTTTCCTTTCAACATCTGGAAACTGTTTTTCCTTTTTTGAGTCTATTACACAAATTATGGCCACGGCATGAACATTCGCGCCGTCACCACACTGTTCACTTCTTCATTCCTCGCAGCTTGATGCGCGTGAGCACCTGCTTTGTGTTGAGCGAGAAGTCGCCGTTCATCATCCAGCCATAATAGCCGGGGTCGCGGTCAAGCACAGCATCAACAGGCATACCCTTGTATTTACCGAAGTTAAAGACCTCCTTGCCATTGTCGTCATACACGATGCGGCCTGCGAAATCGACGTTGTTTGTAAATGACGACTCCTTTGAAAGAGCCTCAATATCGTTTGGCATATCATCGTAGTGCGACAGCTGCGCCTTCAGAACCTCATATGTCGCGCGGGTATCGGCAAGCGCACTGTGGGCATCCTCAAGATTCTCGCCACAGTAGAACTTATATGCAGCCGACAATGTACGTGGCTCACGCCTGTGATACAATACCTGCACATCAACGGCACGCAGACGCGAGAGGTCAATATCCACCTGTGCACGCAGGAACTCCTCGGCAAGCAGCGGCAGGTCAAAGCGGTTCGAATTGAAACCGGCAACATCGCAACCCTCGAACTCATTGGCTATCTCACGCGCCACTTCCCTGAATGTGGGGCAATCTTTCACATCGGCATCATAGATACCATGCACTGCCGAAGCACCTTCGGGGATATGCATCTCGGGGTTGATGCGCTTTGTATATTCAACCTCCTTACCATCGGGCCACACCTTAATGTAGCAAATCTCGACAATACGGTCCTTTGAGATATCGGTACCCGTTGTCTCAAGGTCGAAGAATATTATAGGCTTTACAAGATTCAGTTTCATAATCAATCGGTAAGCATCATTGGCATCAACAACATAAGGAGCTCCTGTTTGTCAATCTGCTCGGCAGGCACAATGACACCGGCGCGTGAAGGATCGGCAAGTTCTATCACAACATCCTGTCCGGGAGTGTTGTTGAGGATATCAATGAGGAACGATGCACGGAAGCCGATGTTCATTGTAGCACCATCGTAGCTGCAAGCGATGCTCTCCTCGGCCGATGTAGAGAAGTCTGTATCCTGAGCCGAGATAACCACCTTGTTGTCCTCGAGGTGCAGCTTGATGAGACTCACCTGTGAAGAGAAGATTGCCACACGACGCAATGTACTGATGAGTGCAGCGCGGTCAACAATGAGTTTGTGAGGGTTGTTCTGTGGGATAACAGAGTTGTAGTTGGGGTAACGGCCATCGAAGAGGCGGCAAACCAACTTGTACTCACCCATGTCAAAGATTGCAAAGCGGCCGTCGAACTCAACAGCAACATCCTCCTGTTCGTCCTTGCCAAGCAAGTTCTTCAACAGCGTCGCAGGCTTCTTTGGAAGAATGAAGGCCGACTTCTCGGCACCTGTCACAGAGTAGTCGCGGCAACGTACCAACTTGTGGCCGTCAGAAGCAACAAGTGTAATGCTGTCGGGTGCGAAGTCGAAGTACACACCACACATCACAGGGCGCACCTCATCATCGGCAGCAGCGAACAAAGAACAAGATATACCGCTTGAAAGCACCTTTGTCGGCACATTGATGGCAACAGCGCTCTCGCCAAGCACAGCAGCCGATGGATACTCGTCGGCATTCTGGCCAACAAGGCTATACTTACCGTTCTGATAGTAGATTGTTATCTCAAGAGTCTCTTTCTTGACGTCGAAACGGACAGGCTGCTCCGAAATCTCCTTCAATGAGTCAATGAGAATCTTTGAAGAGATTGCAAAGCTGAAATCCTCGGAGCAGTCAACAACCTCAAATGAGGTGTTGAGTGTATTGTCGGGGTCCGAAGCTGTCAAAGTAAGCTTGTTACCCTCGAGTTCGAACAACACGCAATCCAAAACAGGAATTGTATTCTTTGAATTGATTACACGGCTGATTGTCTGCAAACGAGACGCCAGCAAAGAGCTTGATACTGTAAAATTCATAGTATAAAATTTTTAATTGATTTTTCAAGTTAACGCATCGCGCTCGCGCGCGTAGTATCTACAAAGATAAACTAAATATATAAAAACTGACAAAAATGAAGCGAAAAAATTGCATTTCGCGAATAAAAGAACTATTTTCGCCCACAATTTAAAGAAAACTATGGAGATTACAGGAAAAATCATCGCAGTGCTTCCAGAGAGAGGCGGCGTATCTAAGACAGGAAACGAGTGGAAAATGCAGGAATACGTATTGGAGACACACGAGCAGTTCCCAAAGAAGTTGTGTTTTAACGTATTCGGTGCAGACAAGATAGCACAGTTCAACATTCAGGCAGGCGACGAGCTCACAGTATCGTTCGACATCAATGCACGCGAGTACAACGGCCGTTGGTACAACGATATCCGTGCTTGGAGAGTAGAGCGTGGCGCAGCCCCTGCGCCCGCAGAGACACCGGTCATCAACGCACCAAAGGTTGAGGTGCCCGACTTCAGCAAGGCTGCAAACGACCCAGACGACCTTCCATTCTAAGAACAATCAATACATATTGTATTATAACAATTTGAGGCACACCGCCGGTGTGCCTCAAATTGTTATCAACGACAGGCAACTTTCTGGCAGGGCGGACAAAAAGTCATTGAACGCCATATACAAAACAAGCAGAGGGCGACCCAAAAGTAAAACGGGTCGCCCTCTGCTTGTTATAAATAATTCTATTACGAATTCATACTCAGCAGAAACTCGTCATTATCCTTTGTCCTCTCCAATCTGTCCTTTACAAACTCCATTGCCTCGATTGGCGTCATATCAGACAGGTACTTACGCAGAATCCACATACGGTCAAGTGTCTGGCGGTCGAGCAACAGGTCATCGCGGCGGGTTGATGAAGCTGTGATGTTCACAGCAGGGAAAATACGCTTGTTTGCAAGCGAGCGGTCGAGCTGCAGCTCCATGTTACCGGTACCCTTGAACTCCTCGAAGATAACCTCATCCATCTTTGAACCGGTATCAATGAGGGCTGTTGCAATGATGGTGAGTGAACCACCGTTCTCAATGTTACGCGCAGCACCGAAGAAGCGCTTTGGCTTGTGCAACGCATTGGCAACGACACCACCCGAGAGCACCTTGCCCGATGCGGGAGAAACGGTATTATAGGCACGTGCAAGACGTGTGATAGAGTCAAGGAAAATAACCACATCGTGTCCGCACTCAACCATTCTCTTTGCACGCTCAAGCACAATGCCGGCAATCTTCACATGTCGCTCGGCCGGCTCGTCGAATGTAGAGGCAATAACCTCGGCATTCACACTTCGAGCCATGTCGGTAACCTCCTCGGGGCGCTCATCAATGAGTAGCATAATCATGTAGGCCTCGGGGTGGTTTGCTGCAATGGCATTTGCAATATCCTTCAGCAGCATTGTCTTACCGGTCTTTGGCTGTGCCACAATGAGACCACGCTGTCCCTTTCCTATCGGCGAGAAGAGGTCCACAACACGTGCCGAGAGGTTGTCATAGCTGCCCGCACAAAGTGTGAACTTTTCATCGGGGAACAACGGTGTGAGGTTCTCGAACGATACACGGTCGCGCACAAGTTCGGGCGACGAGCCGTTGATGCGGTTAACCTTTACAAGTGGAAAATATTTTTCACCGGCCGAAGCGGGGCGTATAATACCCTCGACAACATCACCGGTCTTCAGACCATAGAGCTTTATCTGCGACTGCGATACATATACATCATCGGGCGATGCAAGGTAGTTGTAGTCGGACGAACGCAGGAAACCATAGTTGTCGGGCATAATCTCAAGCACTCCCTCCACACGCAACACATCGGCAAAATCGTACTGCTTCACCGGTGCTGGCTGCACCTCGGGTTGCGACTGCTCACGACGCTCATTGTTCTGATGGCGCTTCTTGTCGTTCTTTCTGTTCTCCTTGTTGTTTTTATCGAACTTTGCTGCAAGTTCAACAGGAATCTCGTTTGAATCGTTGGGGAGGTTCTCTATTGCAACAAAAGCCTCACCTTCATCGGCAGCTACCGCCTCAACAACAGGCTCCGGCTGTGTAGGCTCTGCAACCTGTTCTGCAGCCTGCTCTGTTGGTTTGCTCTTAGCCTTGCGGCCACGTTTCTTTGAAGCACGCTCACTGCTTGCGGGTGTCTTTTCAACAGCCTCGGGTTCAACTGCTACCGGCTCAACCTTTGCCTCTACGCTCTCTGCTGCAGGAGTCTCAACAGGCACAGCCTCGACCTTCGCACTCTCTGTCTTTGGTTTGCGGCCACGTTTCTTTGCCTTTGGTGCCTCTTCGTTCACCTGTGTGGCAACGGACTCTGGCTGCAAAGCAACCTTCTCCTCAGCAATGGGCTGAACGGTATTCTTTTCGGGAACCCTTACTGCTTCCTGCTCCTGTTTTTGCTTTTTAGGTTCATCCTTTTCAACTTTTACAGCCTTTTCGCCTGTTGCAGTATACACCTTACTCGGTGCATCGGTATGTATGCGGTTGCGGCGATGTTCGCGACGGTTCATCCTGTTCTCTTCCTTGACAACAGCCGGAGCGCCACTCTTGCTGCTCTGCATTGCCTGACCATCGAGAATACGATAAATCAGTTCGTCCCTGCCGAGCGACTTTATTCCTTTGATTCCTAAATCCTGAGCAATAGACTGCAAATCGGCAATCTCTTTGCTCCTTAATTGTTCTATGTGATACATAAATAAGATGATGATGCTAACCCACAACAAGGGGTAAAGCTCACAATAATGAAAATCTGAAAAAAGATAATTTGATTGAAATACAGCAAAGCAGCGAATGCCCTGCCTCTATTGTAATTGCAAAGATAGCTATTTTGTTTAAAAACCGCCTGTTTTTTGTATTTTTTTTGCATAGAGACACATATATACAGCCTCAGCGCATATACAAAAATATCAGAAAAGTTCCTTCAGTTTCTTCATAATGTCATCAATGGTTGACATTCGGGCTATGATAGTTCCCTTACTGTTTATGAGTACAGCGGTTGGGAGCTCCGTCACACCATATGCAGCGGCAACCTCGGCGCTGCCACCTTTGGGGTTACACAACAGCGGCCATTGAACATACAACTCTTCTACAAACGCCTTGCAGGCCGCCACGCTGGCATCGAGCGAGACACCAACAATCTGCAACCCTTTACCGCTGTATTTGTCATAAGCACCGGAAAGCACTACAAGCTGCTCCATTGCATTCTCATGCCAACTGCCCCAAAAGAACACAAGCGTATATCTGTTTGCAAAAACCTCATCCGAGAGCAACAACTTGCCACCAGCAATGTCATCAAGTTCAAAATTCTGAAATTTTCGACCTACCGCTGTTGCTGCAAGGTTTTCCGACATCCCATCAATATACCTGCCTGCCATTGTTGCACTCTCCTGTTCAAGTTCCACAGCACGCTTTGCAGCATCATACAGCCTAATGCGATGTTCAACAGGCACCCTCTCAAAAAGAGGCAACAATTTTGCCGATGACACAACACCAACCGACTGCGAAAGATAAAAACAACCAAGAGGCGCATCAATGTTTTCAATGATTTCATTCAAGGCATATGTCTCGAAAATCATCCCTGCCACAACAGCCAAATCCTTCAGGCTGTCACACATAGCTTCTTCCATATCCAACGCAGCCATCATATCAGGCTCACACAGCCTACGCAAATTCACAATTCTATTCTTCTCGATAATGAAGCGGTTAAGGCGCTCATTGTCCGGCGTACCTTTAACAAAGACATCACCGGCGAAATCCACATGGAGCACACCAGGCTCAACAACCACAAAATTACCATCCAAAACTTTCTGCGAAGAGATAAAGCAGACAGCCGAGTCCGCGCCATCCAGTTCAAAAGCGAATTTTCCACCCCTCACCACAGCCGAATCAATGGGAGACAGAATATCGTCAACCGGCGTAACATACAACACCGTCCCATTTGGGGCCGATGCATAGCGACCTTTTATCACACAGTTGTTTTCGTCTTTTGAACAGGAAAACAGAACGGGAAACAGCAAAAGAAGGAGAAGTGACCTTTTCATTTTCAACCGGTTATTATTTATTCTTACAGTTCAAACCAATCAAGAATCTCGGCCGGGACCTCGTTGCAACGCACATAGTTGCACACGTCACCATTCTCTGCATCTACGGTGAGTTGCATTGACTCCTCGTACAGGCTTGTAACAACATACGAGTTATTCCAATCGCCAACACCATTGTCATACTTTCCGCCAAGGATATATCCCTTATACTCGTCCTTGGTAATGGAGTATGTTCCTGTCAAACGACGTGGATACATACTGTCGAACTTCTGGTACATTGTAAATGTCCTGTCCCTGCGCACGAACTGTATGTAGCAGTAAACACCCTGGGGGAGCTTTTCGCCATCTATCTCGTCGAGCGCCCAGATACCCGAGATGTTGTTAGGGGTAACCTCGAGCGATTCTGGAGTGAAATCCTCCTCGGGGGAGCAGGCAAAAACTCCGGTAAGAACAAGCATAAATGCTATTGTCTTAAAGATTGTCTTCATAAATATATTCATTTTTCTAATTTCACATTAATAGTCCTGTCCGATATGCGCCCCGCCACACCATCCACAACCACCGAGAAGCAACGTGGAGCATTTGGCGGCAACATATTGCCATTTATGGTTATTATAATATCACCCTCTTCACCGGGTGCAATCTCCTTTGGTTCCGTTCCAAAAGAGGCAAAAGAAGGTAAGAGTTCCGATGTCAGGGCCAAGGGAACAGTTCCTACATTGGCACATGGTATGCGCAGGCTTGGCGAAGCACCGGCCTTTACAGGCTCAAATACAACCTCTTTGCGCTTTAGCTTCAGCATCCCCATCCTGCATGGCAGGTGATTCCACTCGTCATTGTCAATCACATTACCCAAAAGAGTGAGCTTTGCTACCGGTTCCTTGCTTGACAGCGAGGTATAGACAAAGCTGTTCGTGTCGACAGTACCCGAGCGCCTGCGGGGATTGAACTTTATCCTTATCATCCCCTTTTCACCGGGAGATAGCAGGCTATCGCCAATCTCTGCAACCGTACACCCGCAGTTGGTGGTTATCCTTGTAATGCCAACCGGCTTGCCGCTTACATTGACAAAGTGATACTCCACTGCCAGCGGAGAACCATCCTCATATATTACACCAAAATCCTGCATTAAAACCTCAAAACGTAACACATCGTCCCCGCCTGTCATAAGCTGTGGCGACATGAGCGAATCGAGCGCCTGGCGCGACACAAAACGTTTCTCCTGTGCCACCGACATCATATTGCCGGCAAGCACAAACAAAAACAATATATGCAGGAGCCTGGCCATCATTGTTGCAGATATTAATTACATCCAGCCGTTGCTGTTGGCACCATCGCGCACTGTAACAGTCACGCAATATGTCTTACCATCGACAACAATATCAATGGTGGTGAATCCCTCGGCAACACCGGTCACTGTCATTACAGTCTCTGTGTCCGCAACACTTGCCACTGCAACATTCTTGTCGGCTGCCTGTGCTGTGTAGGTGAGTTCCTCACCATTTACGAAGAAACGTGCAAGGTCAATCTCCTGGCTCACGCCCGGGGCAAGATATACATTAGGCAACTTCATATCGTGGCCGGCGCCACCACCAATAGCTTCCAGCAAAGCTCCGGCATTCACAAGACGGCCCATCTTGCCCTTGTATTGTGAAAGTTCGGTCTTCATTGCCGCAGAGCCCGGTGACGAGTGGTTGTAGTAGGATTTCTTCTCGCCAACAAAGTATTCGTCGATATCTTTCGAGGTGCTGTACACAAGGTCAATAAACTCCTGGGCACGGAAGTGACGGCGCTGCTCAACGGCATAAGAGAGGCCAAGAGCAATGACACCCGAGACGTGAGGACACGACATTGATGTACCTTCATAGTAACCGTAAGTAGGCTTTCCCTCAACAACCAATGTAGAGTATATCATACCGCCTTTTTCTTTTTCGCTAATGCTGTCAGGGGTGCCGTAATAGTCACCGTCACTACCAGGGGTGCCGTAATAGTCACCGTCGCCACCGGGAGCACAGAGGTCGACCTCTACACCGAAGTTGCTGTATGTTGCCGGTGTATAGTCGGCAGCAACAGCGCTCACAGAGATACATTTTGAGTAGGCACCGGGGTAAGCCGACATTCCGGCAAATTCGTTACCCGATGCAAAGACCACGATACCGCCGTCAATAACACCGTTAGGCGAGCCTGCGTTGTTGATGAAATAGTCAATAGCCTCCTTTTCAAGCGGATAGAGAGTCTCCCACTCCTCCTCTGATGCGGGACCCGGTGTATATCCCTGTACAATGTTTGAATAGGCCGAGTTGTAGCCCCAGCTGCACTGCATAACGACAGCACCGTTGTCGGCCGCATACTTGAATGCCTTGGCCTCCATTGCTACTGTAGAAGCATATGCATCGTCAAAAATCTGCAACGACATAATCTTTACACCACTCTTTCCGGCAGCAAAATCTCCACCGGCAATACCAGAAACGCCTTTGCCATTATTGTTCACCGCAGCAATTGTGCCGGCGACGTGTGTTCCGTGACCTGTGTCATTGGTTGATGTTGTGGCAATATATCCACGGTCCGAAGCAAAGTTATAGCCATAACGGTCGCCCTTGTATCCATTACCATCTTTGTCGATGTTTGACGCATACTCCTCGTTCTTATTTTCCCAGATGTTTGCTCTGAGGTCGGGGTGTTCCCAATGCACACCCTCGTCCATCACGCCCACGATGATTGAGCTGTCACCGGTACAAAGCTCCCAAGCCCTTTCACAGCCCACATCGCAACCGGCAATAGCCTTTGCCCAATCCTGCACAAAGTCATAACCGCCATAATCGCCTCGGTTTATATATCCCCACTGTTTACAGAGTCCGGGGTCATCGAATGGAAAATCATTTGCGGCACGTGTCGCACCACCCATTGGGAGGCTCTCCTTTGCCACTCTGTTGTCAATGCGGTAGATTCTTTTGTTGCACTGGATTTTTGAAATCTCACCAAGTTTGGCAAGCTCCTTTACAGCAACATCAAGGTCGACATTGTCATCAAAGCACACCTTGTACCACAAATGAAGACCTGCCTCGCGTGTACGCTCCTCGGTGCGGGGGTCAACAGGAAAAACACGCTCAAAGCTGTAAGCACCAAGGATTGCAAGAACCTCATCGGTCGATGGGATTCCACTGCGTGTGGCCTTGCCGGCGCCTGCAGCGCGTGTGGCAAAGCAGTTGTCAAGGATTTCTGTCATCTCGGGCGAGAACTTTATCAACAGCTCGCCATCGACTGCATCCACGGTCAATGACGGAGCCTGCTCCTGCACACCGGGTACATTGTTTATTGTTTCGTTGTCGTTGCAAGATGACAAAGAGAGCGCAAACAGCGCAGAGTATATAAATAGTCTTGTTTTCATAATCACTCCTCAGTTATCTCATCTTTTTCGGTTATCTCATCGTCCTCGGTAGTCTCGTCCTCCTCGGTACCGTCCTTCAGTTCATACTTTTTCCTTGCTCCTGGGAATACGTCATAATAATAGTCAAAGGAAGTTGGCTCATTACCAAAACGAACCGACTCGCCTGCCGAGTTCAAGCCCTTCTCCTGCTGGTTGAAGATGAGCAGATCGGGTGCCCAATCAAGGAAATGTGGATGATAGAGCAACCAGTCGGGTAGCATACCTGTCAGGAAGTTAAGGTTAAGACGAAGCATTGTACAGTTTGGCAGAATCTTTGGTTTACCAAGAAGATAATTTACCTTATAATCTTCTATAGAATCATTCAACACTTGAATATCTTCACCGGTATATGCCACAACTCCCTCCTCGCCTATTGTGAAATCGGGAATCTGCCCCTCGAGATAGCAGTTTGAGAATGCAAGTTCTTCAAGATTTTCCCAAAGCAAAAGATTGCGGAACGCCTCATCTGTAGTTACATCGATATGCAGGCCAAGACCATCCTTGGACTCATACTCACCCTTCTTGCGCAAGTCTGTGGTCTGCCAACGGCGCGATGCCACAAAGCTCAACGACTTGAGTTTTTTAAATTTCTCCTCTGTGATCATTGAAGGAATCTTATCAAAGTTATTTGCGCTCAGGTCAAGAGCAACGAGCGACTCGCCAAGCCTATCAAAATCATCGGGCAATGACACAAGGCCATAAGAGAAGATTGTGAGATACTTCAAGTACTTGAGCTCGCAGATGCTACTGCCCAACTCAATATTCAGAAGCATTGTATTCACATTACTTGAAATAGACAATGATTCAAGATACTTCAAATGGCGAATCTCGGCCGGGATATCCTCCTTTGTATTCAAGAAGCTGTACTGTACAGAACGGACACGGCCGACAGCTTCCTGTGGAACTTTCTTGTTGACAATCTCCTCGTCGGAAGCCTCCCACAATGTCACTCCACTCCAGTACTGCAGATTCTCACTTGTGTCCCAGGCGTCGCTCCAGCAATTCAAACGCTCATATATTACTACAAGTGCTATTGAGTCACCGGCACGGTTATCCTCAATCTTCACACCCGGTTTCTGACGCACCGAAATGAACGCTGTATCTACAGTCTCGGCACCCTCACCCTGTGGAACTAGCTTAATGATTGCTTCGCGCTGCTCGGGAACAGTGTTCATTCTCCAGTCGAAACGCAGTTTTGTTGTACGCGGACGCGCTCCCTTGTCAAGGTCAATAGAGACCTTCTCCGGTGTAAGCCACTCCTTGGCAACAGAATCAAGTTCTACAGTGAACAAGATATTAGTCAACACAGTTGTCTCAAAATAACGTTCCTCCAGTTTTGCCGATGATTCAATCGATATCACGCTGTCTTGAGGGGTAATCTTCTTGTCATAGCCATACTGGGTGACTTTCACTAACTCAACACGCTGTGTTGCAGGTGTAAAGCGGATTGCCGCCTCGCGTGGATCGTTGATAAGCGAAGAATCCACAACAATTGTGCAGGCTGCATTTCCAATACCTGTCGCTGGTGTAACAGACAACCAGGGCTCTGTAACAGAGACCGTCCAGCTCTCGTTACTCATAACATTCACAACATCAGTTCCGCCTACGTCACCAAATGTAACATCTGTTTTGTCCACAGAAAAGTAGATTTCCTTCTCCTCGTCTTCGATGCAAGCAACAAATGACAGACAGAGAATCAATCCTAATGCTATATTATATATTCTGTTCATCATAACCAATCTGAATTAATATCATTTTTCAAGGTCAAGGGCATCACAACCACGGATATCCTGTGTTTTGTCATATATAAGGGTGTAATATCCTGCATATATGTAGTCGCACACTGATGACAAATCGATTGAAATATTCGGATTGTCGGCAATCTCAAAGTACATAATGTATGGCGATATGGTATCCTCAATCTTGCGCAGGTCGTTGCCACCAATCAGGAATATAGCCATTGAAGGACAGGTGTAGAGACCTGTAGGCCACTCCTTGAGTATGCGGTTACCATCTTCATCGCGCTGGTAACGGATGAAGAAGCGGTTCAAAGTTGATATACTCAACGGCTTTGTCGGGAATGATGAGAAACGGTTGTAACTCAAATCCAAACCATAGAGATAGGGCAATGTACGTGCATAGAAGTCGTCGGGGAGCTCACTCAAGTAGTTATTGCTGAGGTCGAGCGCCTCGAGGAGGTATGTATTTTCGCCCTTCAAAGAGCCCTCGGGTATCTCCTTCATACCGTTACCGGCGAGAATGAGCTGGTTCATTGGAGAACCTTTCTCGAAAAGGATTCCGGGGAATGTCTCAAGGTTGTTGTGTGTGATATTCACAGCCGATGAGTTGATTCCCTTGAATTTATCGCCACCCTCAAAGCTTGAAATCTTGTTGTATGAGAAGTCCACCGACTGCATTACATACACCGACTTTGCATTGAAGATATTGGGGAACTCGGTCATCTCGTTATGTGTGGCACTGAAGCTCTCAAGCTGTGAGAAACCACAGAAATAGCCATCAGGAGCAGCTGTCAGCTTCTCAATCTTGTTATAGTCGAAGTACACCTTTGCAAGTGTAATCTCCTTACCGAACGGATGAACTGTTTTCAACTGGTTGTTGGTGCAATCTATCATTCCAAGCTTGGTCATCATGCGGAGTGTATCGTAAGATGGTGTCTCCTCGAGGTTGTTGAAACCAAGATAGAGCACCTGCAGCCTGTCACCGCTGTTACCGTTGATGAATGTCTCCCAGTCCTTCTTCAACTGCTCGCCTGTGATACCCTTGTTGCTTGCAACATTAAGCATCTGCAGCTCGGGGATAGATGCAAGCATCTCCATTGGAAGCCCTGTTAGCTTTGGACAGTTGAAAATCTCAATGTCATACAGATTTGTAAGATTCTCCCAACTGAGCGAATCACGCTCCTCATAAAAAGGAGATTCAGGCTTAATATCCACAAAGAAACTGTCAACGGTGATTGGACTGTTGGCAATGAAGAACTGCTGCAAATTTGTACAGCGCTGCAGAGCCTTTGACACGCCGACAATGCTGTCTGTCATATCACCAAAGTGAATGCCGCTCAAAGAGATACCTTTCTTGATGGGTTTTTCGTTGGGGTCGAGTTCGATAACCTTCTGCCACATATCGGAATAGCCTGTGCGGAAATCCTTGTCAAGAACCCTGTCGGCATAGTCCATACGTATTGCATTCATCTGTTCAGCGGTCATATCGGGTGTTATGCGACCAAAAAGGTGACCGCCCAACAATTCGGAGTGACTGCCGAGATAAAGTATTGAAAGCTCGGTCAACTGGCCGATGGCATCGGGCACAACACCCTTTGGACCGAAGCCTTCGAGCGAGATTGTCGCAACACGTCCGTTAGCATCGAGCTGCACGCCGGGCTGGTCGCCCCACATATCGATATCCTTGTTGAAGTACCAGTTGACACCATCGGCATAAACATCACCGGCATAGCTCCAGTTAGGACCGTCGAGAGCCTCCCAAATCTGTTTCAGAGCAATGTAATCCTTTATATATTCGGCAGCCTTGGAGAGGTTGATGGGGACATTGACATCCTTTGTGTCGGCATCATTCTTGATTTCGAATATTCTACCGGTGTTGTCCTGCTCAACCCCAAGTGGTGTCTTTCCATTCTTGTCGGAGTAGGTTGTACAGTCGAGAATACGGTATTCACCTTTTTTGAGCCATAGGATTGTATCGCACACGGCATACGCAGTCTCGGCATTGATATTCTGGTTGAGTTTTGCTTCTTCCTCATTAAGACCACTCATAAAGTCCTCGTCGGCACCTTGTTTGAAGTCCTCGGTGTACTTTACAGGAATCTTCTCAAAAGTTGTGACTACATCGTCAGATAAGTTCTTCACTCGGATATCGACAGTTCTGATATCACTGAAAGGATAGTCGCTATCCTCTCCCGCACTGCGTGTCGCCCACTCCTTCACAAGTTTGAACGACACACGTCCATACTCATAATTGACTTCGGGATTGAGATGCAGCACCTGCATACCACCGGCAACAATTACAAACGGAATTTTTTCCTCCTCGAAATCGATATGGCAGATATTCCTGTCGAGCTTATCATAGAGTGTGTAGGCATCAAGTCTGTACTCACCGGCAAGAAGACTCAACTTGTCGCTGCGCAGACCATACTCGGCATTCTCCTCATTGTACGCATTTAGCAGAAGGGTCTGCTCAATATTCTGACCTTTATAAAAAAGACGGAGCTTTATCTTCTTTGCATCGGCCAGTTTCTCTGGTTTGTTGGAACGTGTTGCAACCTTTTCGGGCACTGGAGCATTGGACTGTCCCACCTTGAACTGGACGTAGCCGTACTGCACCTGCTGGTCATCATCTTCGGTACAGCCAACCAATGTCACTCCTGCAAGCGACATCAGCAACAACATCAAATATATACGAAATCTGTTCATAGTCTCAGTCATTTATCATATGGTCACAGGCCTTATAATAAGAGCCTTGATGTTTACATTATTAGAATGCAAACGCAATATTACCTCTTTACTCAATGATGCGGGCACAACGATATTAAACCTGTACAGGCCATCCTCACCAAGCACAGGATTGTTGTCTTTGTCAATACCCCAGTTTTTCAGACGTACAGATGACCTGTCATCAATATATTCCAAGGCAAAACCACCATTCCATTCACTTGGCTTTAATTTTGTATCGATTGTGTAGCTCTCGCCCGGTACAAGGTCGCAGGTTGTAAGGTCGTCAATGCCGAACTCGCTGCAGAGATACTCTGTCTTAGCCAAAGCCAAAGAGTCCGCCATATCTACAACGCTCGACATCACAAGACCGGTTGCATCTGTAATCAAGAAACCGGCATTGTCACTTTGCTGCACCTGAAGCAGTACATACGAAAGATATTTGTCAACGAAAGCATCGGCGTCGTCACTTGCAGCAAGTGAATCCATAAATACATTGTACTGTTCTACCGGCACAGCAAACTGGTAACCTTGACGTGAGATTGTTGTCAAAGGTGTTACCGAAACTGAAATCTGTGTCGAGTCGCTCTCGTTCTTAGAAGCAATAATCCAAGACTCATCGGCATCCATCAATACAAGTTTTCCACCATTATTAATCTCGGTAGAAACAAGTTTATATTCATAATTGAGACAGCTTACCGAATATATAAAAGCATCCTCAACGACAGTCTCTACACTATCATCAGCCAACGATGAATTATTTTGTTTAAAAGTCTTTCCGTCAACCGAAGCCTCCCAGTTCCAAGGTGTAAAGCTATCTTCAAAGCCATTGCCGTTTACAATCACCATTGATACGGCATCCTTGTATTCGACATCAATATCAAAAATCAAACCGTTCTCGATATTACCAAAAGTGACAGTACCCTCAAGCACATATGGATGTGGCACAAGAGACTCCTGAACCTTCAGTTTATAACAGCTGTCAACCTTTTCGGGCTCTATAAGCCAATCGGGGTAAGCGAGCAGAGAGTATTCAAAATTGGACACCGGCACAATGCTGATTTCTGCTTTTTGGCCAATTTCAATTCTATCTATCTGCTTGCCGTCACTCATAAGGACAAATGAACGCTCAATTCCCTTGCGATGTATTGTTGTTACCTCCTGCACCTTGCCGTCAGCATCAAGTGTGATTGTTGCCTTAGAGTCGTTGAAATCACGTGCTTCGTTGGTAACCTTGACATAAACAGTGTGTGTGCCGGCAACACCCTTGAGATCGTTGAAGTAGAAACCATCGCGCTCCAAAGAGAGTTTTACCCAACTCTTGTCGCTGTAGAGAGTCCAGACACCGTTTGCAGTAAGCTCAAACGTGTTGATGATGCTTTCACAACTGTCAAGAGCTGACAAATCAAATTCACCGGGCGCTGTAAATGACACCTCTGGAGCAAGCTCCTCATCGGGGGAGCAAGCCGATGCCAAGCAACAGAATGCAATTGCAAGGCTGGCAATATACCATTTGCTAATATATTTCATAGTATTCATTTATTTTATATTAATATCCTCCGCGTTAAAGTTTCTTGGGTTCATCGTAGCTGACTCCCTCGCGTTTAAGTTTCTCGGCCTCATCGTCACTAATCCACTCAACAGCATTCACGAATGTTCCAACAGTGTTGTAACCCTCTTCCATTCCCGGAACATAGAGTGTCATGTACTGGAAGATGAACTTCTCGCAGCTGCTGAAGTATGACGTATATGCTGTAGGCTGGTACATTCTTATCAATCCGTCACCATAAAGAGTACCGAAAGCCTCGGATGTAGGGCCAAAAGCCTGATCCTCCATCTCAATCAGCGGATTCAGGATGTCATCGGCCTTGAATGTTATCCTTGCATCATAACCATCGAAGAAGTAATCCCTTATTATTATTGTGTTCTCGTTCTCGGGGTCAATCGCTGCCTTAACCAATCGTTTGTCGATATCGGGCATGTAGTTTATGATGTATGTCGATGTAAGGACACAATACCCTGTAAAGGCATTGATGTCGAACTTGCATGCCTTCTGCAACAATACATTAGCCTCAGTACCATACATATCCCACTGCAGTTCCTCGGGCACGATAAGGTTAAGTTTAAAGCCCAATGAATCGTACACATCAATGTTGTTGTGGTAACCGCGAACACGCACATTGCCTACAAGTTCGCCCGCCTTTATAGTAATGGTGTTCGACTCCAGTGAGTAGTGCTTGCCCTCTATCGCATTACTGCTGGCATCAACTATCTCCACAGCAACGGTACGGTCATAATCGCATGTCTTGGTTGCAACAACAGGTATGTTATGATACTCCACGTCATCGGCCACGGGCAACACATAGAGCGTGTCCGAGAACTGTATATAATCGGGAGTCGAAGGCGCCATTGGCTCACCCTCATTACAGCCGGCGGCAACAGCAAGGACAAGGGTTATACCCAAGAAAATCCTTGATATTCTATATATAATATTCATTTTCATATATCGTAGCTGTTATCTGTTACTTTTATTCGGTTCAATGTCGGCACCCGGAGATTCAATCTCGTGCTGTGGTATCGGCCACACGAACAGCGGGTTGTCTGCCGCCACCTTCAGGCTGCTGCCGTTTGAGAGCGACTGGTCCTGCGGTGTACGCTCGAAGCCCTTGTCCCAACGCTTGAGATCCTGCAGACGGAAGCCCTGCATGTAAAGTTCCTTGATACGCTCCTGCTCAATGATTTCCATAGCGTTGTTTGCATTCAATGCAACCGAACCGTTTGTGTAGCGTGCAGCCATAAGGGTTGTTATATCCTTGCCCGCCTTGGCATAGTCGGGCGTGGAGAGTCGGCAATAGGCCTCGGCACGTATCAGGTACTGCTCCGAGAGACGGAATACCTTTGGCATTGACACGTTGAACATCTGGACATCGCTGATGAAAGTCTGGTTACCCCAATACTTGTAGAGCAAAGGCCATGTGAGACCGTGGCTGTAGCCGGTCTGCGCCTCGTAGAAGTATGTGTTATAACGCAAATCATTTGAGCCGTAGAGGTCGAGCACCCACTTTGCTGGAACATAGTCGGGTTTGAATGATGTGTAGTCATAGTTGAAGAACACAGTTCCAAGTGCACCACCATAGTTGGTAGATGTAAAGCCCACCTTCCATATAATCTCGGACGAGTGGTCATACTGCCACATGTAATCGTAATAGCTCATTCCTGCAGAATACTGTGAGTTGCAGTTTGACAGGAAGAACATATTACTGTCTATGATTTTTGTTGAGTACTTGATTGCAGCCTCGTAATCGCGCATATAAAGTGCCACACGCGCACGCAAGGCATACACGGTATACTCGTTGAAATAGACCGAGTTGTAGAGGTAACCGTCAACAGCCTGGTCATAATCATCGTCCAATTTCAACAGCTTGGCAGCCTCATCAAGGTCGCGGAGTACCTGTTGGTAAGAGTCATAGAGCGATGCACGCTTGATTGGCTGGTTCTCATAATATTTTGTCTTGAGTACTACACCAAGCTCGTTCTTCGCAGCCTCGTCGCTCTTGTAATCGACACAATAGAGCTTAATAAGCTCGCTGTATGCAAGCGCACGCGCAAAGTAAGCCTCACCGCAATACATTTCCAAGCGGTCAAGTTCGGTGTCATTTGTAAGTGTCGGTTTAAGTTTTGCTGCGTTGTCGAGCAGGAAGTTGCAATTACCGATTACCGAATAGAGTGAACCATAGACAGCCTCAATCTGTGAATTTGTCGCAAGTATTTCCCAACGCCACACATCACCGAATGTGTTTGTATAACCGTTGACAGCATACACCATATCGCACTGGATATCGGGCAACAGAGTAAGATATCCGCTGTAGAGCGCACCGCTAAGGAACGATGAGTATATACCCACCACAGCCTGGTCGGCCTCATCAACTGTTGTTATTGCCGAACCCTCGGGAACAGCATTCTCGGGGAACTTGTCGAGGCACGACACCTGTGCAACAAGCGTCGTTGCCAATAATATATAAGTTATTATCTTTTTCATCATAAATCCTCCTGAAATTAGAATGTAATCTCAACACCCATCGTGTACTGGCGCGACATAGGGTACTGCGCCTTGTAGACGTTGCTTGTAGACTCGGGGTCGAGGCCACTGAACTTTGTCCATGTGAACAGGTTCTGCGCCTGCACATAAAGACGCGCACGACTTATGAAATGGGTCTTTCCAAGCAATGTGCGTGGGAAGTCGTAGCTGAGCATGAGATTCTTCAAGCGCAGGAACGACGCATCCTCAAGGAAACGTGAGTCCATCTGCGGTGTTACGCCGTAGCGTGGAATGTCGGTAACATCACCCGGCTCTTTCCAACGGTCGTAGAGCAGACGCTTAGACTGGTTGTAGGCCGAGTAAAGACCATTGCTCTCCTCAAAGAAACGGTCGTTGTTGAACATCCAACGGTCGGCAACCCAACTGAAGTTGGCAGTCAATGAAATACCCTTATAATTCATTGAAGTGCCGAAACCGCCCTGCCATGGAGCATTGTAGTTCTTGCCAACCAACACTTTGTCCTCCTCGCTGAACACATTGGTAATGTTACCCTCCTTGTCATACCAGAGAGCATCACCGTTTGCGGGGTTCACGCCTGCATACCTATTAATATAGAACTCTCCAATCGAGTGCCCCACAACAAGCTTTGTCGATGTGTTTGACATCTCATACTCATCGAGCCCGTTGTAGAGTTCGGTAATCTCGTTATGGTTGTAGCTTGCATTGGCATTGATATTCCAGATAAAATCCTTTGTACCCACGGCATCCACACTCAATGAGACCTCAAAGCGCTGGTTTATCATTGCACCCACATTGTCCCAACGTGTACCGAAACCGTTGTTCACGTATGACTGCGGAACAAGCATAAGCATGTTTGTTGTCTTCTTATGATAAAGCTCCACATCGGCATTGATGCGACCGAAGAAGCCAAGATGCAGGGCAAGATTGGATGTCCACAGCTGCTCC
Organism: Bacteroidaceae bacterium; assembly: GCA_045644005.1. Lineage (GTDB taxonomy): Bacteria > Bacteroidota > Bacteroidia > Bacteroidales > Bacteroidaceae > HGM04593. The sequence goes on from JAZRGF010000165.1 coordinate 31,301, forward strand.
CAGCTCAACTTCTCGTTGCCCTGTGTAGCCGGAGCAATACCTGCAACACCCATGTAGTTCGCACCACTGCCCACAAGTGCAAGGTGGTCATAATCGGGGATTGAAGAGTTACCCGATGTACCGGTGCTCATTGCAATCTGCGCATTGGTGAGCCACTTGCTCGCCGACTTCATGAATTTCTCCTTGCGCACATCCCACATGAAACCGAGTGACCAGAATGTAGCCCAACGGCCATCCTTACCGAAACGTGAAGAGGCATCACTGCGTACAGAGAAATCGGTATAGTAGCGGTCGTTGTAGTTATACTCACCGCGTGCAAAGAACGAGAGGAACGCATGGCTTGAGTATGAGTTTGCCCATGATGTTGCTCTTGTACCCGATGAAAGCAGCGTAAATGCATCATTGTTCTGTCCACGTGTCACAACCTGGAATCCCTCGGAACGGTAGTCCACACCCTCCTGACCAAGCATCACATTGAAGTGATGATAGCGCTGGATATCGAACTTATAGTTGATGGTATTTGTTATTGTAAGGTTGATGGTTGTATATGAGCTACGGCCGGCAGCACCCACACCGTTGTTGCCCACGAAGCTTGGATAGGACTTCATGTCGGCGGTAGAGTGTGAGTAGTCAAGGCCGAACTGAGAACGGATTGTGAGGTTACGGATTGGAGTAATCTCGGCATACATCACGCTCAGAGCCTTGTACTTCTTATTGTGGAGTGGGTTATTCTCCATCCACTCCAGCGGGTTGTACGAAGTACCCTTCCAACTGCCATCCTTTGACGATGCCAAAGAACCATCCTCCCTGTAAGGATTCCAGTAAGGGAGCATGAAACGGCATGCCGAAATTGGAGTATAAAGAGCATACTCGCCGTCATCGGCCTGCTGCACCTCCTCATAGGCAAACATTGAATTTGTACCCATCTTGAGCCATGGAGCAACCTTTGCATCCACATTGGTACGCATATTATAACGAGCGAAAGTAGATCCCTGCGCAATACCGTCCTGGTCGTGGAAACCTCCCGACACAAAATAGTTTAGCTTGTCGGTCGCATGGCTCACCGACAGGTCATAGTTCTGCAGGCGCGCCCTGTCATTGAACACCACGTCAAGCCAGTTGATATCTGTCTGGCCAAGAAGGTTGTAATCCTGTCCGGCATCAAGGCCAAGCTCTTTCTCAAACTCAATTCTCTCGGCAGTGTTCATCATACTCCACTCGCCATGGGCAAGATTTGAGAAGCCTTGCTGTGTGCGGAAGTTGAAATCCACCTTCTCGGTCGAAGTTCCGCGCTTGGTTGTGATTACCACCACACCGTTTGCGGCACGGGCGCCATAGATTGAAGTAGACGAAGCATCCTTCAACACGTTGATTGACTCAATGTCACCGGGATTGATGGCATTGAAATCGGCACTTGTGATGGGCACACCATCGAGGATGAACAGAGGCGATGTTCCCGAATTGATTGAATTGGTACCGCGGATTTGGAACACTGCTGCCTTGCTGGGCTCGCCCGAGTTCGATATTACGGTCATACCCGGTGTGGCACCCTGCAGAGCCTGATCAAAACTCACGGCAGGCACATTCTCAAGTTTCTCGGCCTTCACGGTAGACACTGAACCAGAGATTGTTCCCTTCTTGCGGACACCGTATGCCACCACAACAACCTCATCAATTGTCATCTGCTCGGGGTCCATAACCACATCCAACACCTTGGTCTCCTTGTTCACAGTATGCTCCTGAACCGTGTAACCCACATAAGTGAATTGCAGCTGAGCCTCAGCAGCACCTTTGACTTCAATCTCATAATTTCCGTCAAAGTCAGTAACCACGCCGTTCGATGTTCCCTTCTGCATGACGCTAAGCGAAATCATACCCTCACCGTCCTCGGAAGAGGTAACCCTACCCCTCACTTTGAAGGACTGTGCCCAGGCCGACTGCACCATCAATGTACAGAGAATGGCAAACAGCAAAAATACTCTATTTCTCATTTATTAAAAGTTGTTTTCCTACCACACAAAAAGATGCCCACACACCGCGACACCACTTTGAATATCAAGCAATTACAAAGCAGCACCGTAGCACGTGGCACACTCCACAAAAAGCATAAATATTAACCTTTTATTCAAAAGTTAATAAAAATTTTTGCAAAGATACTAAAAATCAATCTTATATTTATAATAACGCACGTATTTTTTTACAATAAAAGAGGCAAGTGCATATTAATACACTTGCCTATACTGAATCTGTTTTTCAAAGTGTGGAATTTACCTCCTGAATATAACCCAAGACCTCTTCCCTGCCAAGACCTTTCTCCGACGATGTCACGAACACTGGGGGCAGTTCTTCCCACTCCTCGAGCAGGCGCGCCTTGTAGGCAGCTACATTCTTTGCCAACACACCCTTTGTAACCTTGTCGGCCTTTGTAAAGATTATAGAGAAAGGCACACCATTCTCCCCAAGCCATTGGAAGAACTCAAGGTCAATCTTCTGCGGCTCGTGGCGGCAGTCAATGAGCACAAACAACAGGGTCATCTGCTCACGGCCAAGGATGTAGCTCGAGATTATCTGCTCAAGCTGCTCATTCTGCGCTTTGCTGCGCTTTGCATATCCATAGCCCGGGAGGTCGACCAGGTACCATTCGTTGTTTATGAGATAGTGGTTTATAAGCAGGGTCTTTCCCGGTGTTGCCGATGTCTGCGCCAATTTCTTCTGATTTGTCAACGCATTGATAAGACTGGACTTACCCACATTCGAACGGCCAATGAAGGCATACTCCGGTTTGCCGTCCTGCGGACACTTCTTTATATCCGTGTTGCTTATTATAAAGCGTGCGCTCTTTACAATTGGTGTACTCATTGTCATTGATGTTTTTCAGGCACAAAGATACAATGATATTCACAAAAACAAAAAAGGGCGCACAAGTTTGTAACCGTGCACCCTGTCATGTAGTCATATCAATGTGAGATTTTCACTCCAACAAAGAACGTCCTTGGCTGTGTGGGACCGTAGAAGTAACCCGAGTCGCGGAACTCCCCCTTGTCCAAATCTCTTTGGAAGCTGTTGAATATGTTCTGCACACCACCATTTAGCTGTAGATTTATGTGGTCATGCAGTATGAATGTATAGCCCGCCTTGAAGTTGAGGTCGAAGAAAGAGGACGTTGTCTCCATGCAGTCATTCTCTATGTAACCGGCATAGTGCGGCACAATCATTGAGCCTGTATATGTTCCCGAAAGTGAAAGGTCGAGCCTTTTTACCGGCGATGACATTATCGTAAAGTAGCCGTAATAATCGGGGGTACGCATCATGCGCTTTGTTGTGAGTGCAACGCCATCGACCTCGGTCCATGCCTCCGGCTCCTTGTAGCGGCTGCGCTGCGCAGTGAAGCCCATCTGTAGCGAGAACTCCTTGCCATGCGCAATCTTTGCATCGATATTCGCACCATACCCACGTCCACCCGCGCCGTTGCGGCGCTCCTTTATGGCATGGCCATAGCTGTTCACACCAACATCCTCAAGGACAAATACGTTGCTTAGACCGGTATAGAAACCCTCCACAAGCACATTAGCCTGCCAGTGACCGAAACGCGTTGTCCAGTCGACCGAACCGCTGAAACTGTTTGAGCGCTCCTCCTTGAGTCCATCGGCAAGTTCAATCTGCACTCCCTCGCCACCAACGGCAGTCACATGCAAGTCCTCGTCATACGCCTGCGGAGCGCGGAAACCCGTTGAATAGGTAAGGCGCGCCTGCAAACCCTTCAAGGGCTTGTACAGGAAGTTTACACGTGGGCTGAAGATTGGCTTTTCAATGAGATTATGCTTGTCCATGCGCAACCCCAACAGCAGCGAGAAATAACGGGCATTCCACTCGTTCTGCACGAAGGCACTACCAATGCGCACATCCTGACGCATGTCGCGGTCATAACCGGTCATTATATCGTGCAGACGATTCTCTTGATACTCCACACCGCTCATGAATGTTGCCGGCGAAAAGAGGAAGCTGCCAATCTGCCAAGTATATGTAGCGCCGCTCACCCATGTAAGGTCATCGGTCTTGCCATATGCATTGGGGTCGCGTTGCGCACCATAGTAACTATCGCGGTCAATGTGCTGCAACGATGCAAACACCGACAGTTTATGCTTGTATCCATCCCAGCTATGGTCATATGACACACCACCGCTGTTGATAATGTGTTTAGTCTGCTCCGTGATATCACTCTCATGCGGCTGAAGGTCGAACTTGTTGCCACCACGGCGCAGCTCGTTTGTTGTATGGTATTCCATACTCAAACGGCCGTTGTACGTAGGGCGATAGTATGTGCGCAGGCCAAAAGTATTCATGTTCAGCTTACCAAGCTCCGAGAAGCCGTCGCCATCGTGGTCATACGGGTTGCGGTTGCGGTAATTGGCATAGACCGCCATGCCATACTTGTTGTCGGGCGACACAAGCGATACATTGGCACCCACACTCTGCTCCCACGCCTTGCCGCCATAACCGGCAAAGTTACTTGTCACCGAGAAAGAGTTGCTCACAGGGTCCTTGGTTATGATGTTAACCGTGCCACCCACCGCGTTTGCACCAAAGAGCGCCGAACCGCCGCCACGCACAACCTCAACGCGCTCAATCATGTTCACGGGAATCTGCTCAAGGCCATATACACCGCTAAGAGCACTCACCACAGGGCGGCTGTTTATGAGCACCTGTGAATAAGGACCTTCGAGACCGTTGATGCGCACCTGCGGGAAACCGCAGTTCTGGCAATTATTCTCCACGCGAAGTCCTGTCACGTAGTTCAGGCTCTTTGCAAGGTCAACAGAGTTAACCGCCTCAAAGAGCGGCAATGCAGCAACCGACACCACAACCGGGGCATCCTTGCGGCTAATCTCGTTACGGTTGGCCGACACCACGACCTCGTCAATCACATAATTGTCACTCTTCAGTTTAAAGTGCACTACCGCCGTATAATCCTTGCTCACGACAACCTCCTTGGTCATTGTCTCATATCCCATTGCCGTAACACGCAGGGTGTATTTCCCCGCAGCAAGATCGGTAAACGCAAACTGTCCGTTCTCGTTACTTGTTGCTCCCGCGCCTGTTTCAACGACAAGCACTGCTGCATAAGCGATATTTTCCTCTGTACCGTCCTCAACGACGTGTCCCATAATCTTGTTTCCCTCCCTGATACCCACAGGATCGCCTGCAAGCACTGCCAAGGCGCAGAGGGAGAACAAAAGGGCTGTAATCATTCTTTTCATATCTGTCATATCTTTTTTCTTAATTTCTGCGATGCAAAATTACATCTGCCACAAAAATGTCACAATCGCAACAAATTGTTAAAAACAGCATTTATTTAACAAAAAAGCTTTGATTATTGGAACAAACAGCATAAAACACACAAAATGTTTACAAAAATTTGGAAACATAAACCACAAATAATACATTTGCGACCTATATTTTACTAAACGACATAAAAATGAAAAGATTCACTACACTTTTATTATTGTCACTTTTACTGACAATCACAGTTTTTGCGAACCCGATAGACCCCGAAAAAGCCGGTGAAATTGCAAATGACTTTTGGAATTCAAAATTCCAATATGCCCAGGCTGAGCAACTAATATTGCAGTCACCGGCAAAAATGGCGAAAGCCGGAAGCAGAATAGAGATTAAAGAGAGCGCCCCCCAATACTACATCTACACACCAGAGAACAATAAAGGATTCATTATTATATCTGGTGACGATGCATTTTCACCGGTTGTAGGCTATTCAACCGAGTACACCGGTGAAAACAGCGAAATGCCAGCAGCGCTTGTTGAGTGGCCCAACGAATACAGCATGTACGAGGATGAAGTGCGCGCAGGAAAAGCAGTACCGGCAGAAAGAGTTGCAAAAACAGGCAAGACAGCCATTGCCCCAATGCTCCAGACAACCTGGAATCAATCGGCACCATACAACAATCTTTGCCCCGAGGTCAATGGCCAAAAGACCCCAACCGGATGTACGGCGACAGCCATGGCTCAGATTATGAAATTCCACGAGTGGCCAATCACTCCAACCAAGGAAATCTCTTGGAAAAGCAACATCACCGGCCAAACCGAGACCATTGACTTGACAAAACGCACATACGACTGGGGCAACATGCTCCCAAGCTACCGTAACAGCTACACAGCAGCACAGGCACAGGCTGTTGCACAGCTGATGGTCGATGTGGGCAAAGCCATTCAAAGCACCTACAATACAGCAGGAACAGGAAGTAGCGAGATATACGCATCATATGCCCTCGTAAATGTATTTGACTACTCGCCCGAGGCTGAAATAGTAAGACGTAGCGACTACACAGAGAACGAGTACATTGCAATAATAAGAGAAAACCTTGAAGCAAGACAGCCACTGCTTTACACAGGTTTGAGCCAGTCATATGGTAGTGGACACGCTTTTGTGTGCGACGGTATTGACGAGAATGACATGTTACACATTGACTGGGGTTGGGATGGTTCATACAACGGCTATTTTGACATTACATACATGTCGCCCGATGGGACCGGCATTGGAGGCGGAGATGGCCGCTACAATGTTGCACAGACAATGATTGCATACATACATCCACGCCAAAAGGGTGAGCCGAATATCCCGGGAACACCTGTAGTATACATGATGGACGTTGTGGATGTAACATCATCAGACACCCCCAAGACTCTCCTTGAGCAGACAGTGACATATGACAACAACGGAG
>JAZRGF010000166.1:0-1315 GCA_045644005.1 Bacteroidaceae bacterium
CCGTTTATTTTTAAGATGATGGAAGTTAAAGTTTTAGGCCCGGGTTGTGCCAAGTGCAAAACAACCTACCGTGTAGTGGAGAAAGTTATCAAGGAGAATAACCTCGATGCAACCCTTACAAAGGTTGATGATATTATGGAAATGATGAGTTAGAACATCCTCTCGACCCCTACTGTGGTGGTAGATGGTGAGGTAAAAATCAAGGGGCGTGTACCGTCGGAAAATGAAATAAAAGAACTGTTAGGCTTATGATACAGCAGTTTGCAGATTGGTTGGTGTACGGCATCTTCGGTATAGATGCTGCCACACCATTGGGAATAGCAGTCAATTTCTTCTTCTACGATACGATAAAGATTGTCCTGCTGCTCTTCACCATCAGTTTGGTAATGGGCATCATCAATGCCTATTTCCCCATCGAGCGACTGAGGAAATACCTCACCACGCACAAACTCTATGGCTTGGATTACTTCCTCGCAGCACTGTTCGGTGGCATTACACCGTTCTGCTCCTGCTCGTCAGTGCCGTTGTTCATCGGCTTTGTCAAGGGTGGTATTCCATTGGGTGTTACGCTTGCCTTCCTTATCGCTTCGCCATTGGTCAGCGAGGTGGCGATTGCCATGTTTCTCGGCTCGTTTGGTTGGAAAGTAACGCTTGTCTATGCGGTTAGCGGTACGGTGTTGTCGATGATTGCAGGCTATATCTTGGGCAAAATGCGACTTGAACGCTATCTGAGTGATTGGGTGAAGAATGCCCAACTGCAATCCAATGCCCAGAGCGAGCAATGGGAGGCAGAGAAAACGCCTTTCTTGAAGCGTCTGCCGGCTATCGCAAAAGAGTCCTGGGGCATTGTGCGAGGCGTGTTGCTCTACATCATCATCGGTATCGGCATCGGTGCTGCCATGCACGGCTATGTGCCCGAGGGATTTTTTGAGCAATACCTGTCGGCCGAGAATTGGTGGGGCGTACCTTTGGCGGTTATCCTTGCCGTGCCTATGTATGCCAACCCTGCGAGTGTCGTTCCCGTCATTGAGGTGTTTGTGGCAAAGGGTATTCCACTCGGAACGGCCATTGCCTTTATGATGGCGATTATCGGTTTGTCAATTCCCGAAGCCACAATGCTTAAGAAGGTGATGACTTGGCGCTTGATAGGCATCTTCTTCGGGGTGGTGACAATGTTGATTATTATTTCAGGTTATTTATTTAATTGGATATTATGAGAATATTGATTTTATGCACAGGCAACAGTTGCCGCAGCCAGATGGCACACGGCTTTTTGCAATCATTTGACAAGAGTTTAGAAGTACACTCGGCTGGA
>JAZRGF010000167.1:0-1982 GCA_045644005.1 Bacteroidaceae bacterium
CCGCTTGTACCAAGCTTGACACCACCGAAATAGCGCACCACAATAACAAGTACATTGGTGAGTTCCTTGCTGTGTATCTGCCCCAGAATAGGCTTTCCGGCAGTGCCCGACGGCTCACCGTTGTCGTTGGAGCGTTCCTGATTGCCGCGCTCGCCAAGGCGGTAGGCATAGCAGACGTGCCGCGCGTCGTAGTACTTCTTCTGGTACACCTCAATCCACTCTTTAACCTCCTCGATGGTGGTGACAGGAATGGCAAAAGCAAGGAATTTGCTGCGTTTCTCTGTGTAGATAGCCTCGCCCTGCTCCTCTATGGTCTTGTATATATCGTCTGCAAGCATATCAGATACTGTTTTTAAAATCCTTCATGCACGCGGCAAGCGCCTGTGCACCCTCCAACGGCATGGCATTGTAGCACGATGCACGGAAACCGCCCACTGTGCGATGTCCCTTTATTGCCACCACGCCGCGCTCGGCGGCAAAAGAGGCAAACGCCTCCTCCAGCTCCTCATAACCCGGTGCCATGACAAAGTCGATGTTCATATATGAGCGGGCCTCCTCGGCAGCCGTTCCGCAAAACAGCGGATTGCGGTCAATCTCATCGTAGAGCACAAGTGCGCGCTCCCTTGCGCGGCGCTCCATCTCCACGACACCACCCTGCTCCTTGACCCAGCGCAGGTTGCACAGCGCAGTATAGATGGGCAATGTGGGCGGAGTGTTGAAGAGCGAACCGTTTGCTATGTGCACGCGGTAGTCGAGTATTGAGGGGATTGCACGCTCCACCTTGCCGAGCGCACTCTCCTTTACAATAACAAACGAAAGCCCCGACTGTGCAAGGTTCTTTTGCGCACCGCCATAGATGCAGTTATACTTTGATACATCCACCGGGCGCGAGAGAATGTCGGACGACATGTCGGCTATGAGCGGCACGGGCGAATCGATATCCCGGCGCAGCTGTGTACCGTATATTGTATTGTTCGATGTCACATGCAGATAATCGGCATCCACGGGCACGGTAAAATCCTTTGGGATATAGCTGAAAGCCCTGTCGGCCGACGAAGCCACCTCGACCACCTCGCCGAACAGTTTCGCCTCTTTCATTGCCTTTGAGGCCCAGGTGCCGGTGTTCAGGTAGGCAGCCTTTTTGCCCAAGAAGTTATACGGCACCATGCAGAAGTGCATGCTTGCACCACCGCCCAAGAAAAGCACCTCGTAACCCGCAGGCACATCGAGCAGTTCCTTGAGCAGTGCACGAGCCTCGTCGAGTATAGGTTTGAACTCGGCCGAGCGGTGGCTCAGTTCCATGAACGAAAGCCCAGTGCCGGCATAATCGAGCACTGCGGCCGCGGTCTGCTCCACCACCTCACGCGGCAGCATCGACGGTCCTGCATTGAAATTATATTTTTTCATCAATCTTACACCTCTTTTTCAACTGCGAAAATAACAAAAAAGCGAGAGAACACAAAATGCCGTCATATACAAAACAACAAAACAACAGCATTGGGAATAAATTAATTGCCGTTTTCTATTGACAAAGGCACCTGTTTTGTGTATATTAGCAGTGTGGAATGGAAGAAAATTGCATTTCAACAACCTTGTTTTTCATTGTCAAAGTAATTTTGCAGTAAAAAGCATTATTACACATGAAAAATAAGAAGCTGTTTAAATTTATATCGCTAAGTTTTTTATAGAGCAAAAATTGGATGTTTATTTATTTTTCAATGGCACATAGCGGGCTATGTAACTGCGAAAAAGAAAGAAACAGACGTTTTTGAATATAAAAAACGGCGAAATGACAGACTGCTATAAGAAAATATTTTTTAGAAATTTAAACAGCTTCTAACTATCAAGAATTTTTCCTTTCGAGCAATCCAAAGGAAATTGAACAAGCGAAAAAGAAGCGCAGTGCATTAATATCACTTTTCCCAAAAATATTAGGAGAGAAAGATGAGACAACATATGTACTGCTAAACGAAGAGAAGCCA
>JAZRGF010000168.1:0-15969 GCA_045644005.1 Bacteroidaceae bacterium
GAGCGATGTTGTTTTTATTGTCACAACAAAACATTATATTTGTAATAGATAAAGAACCAGAAACAAAAATTTAAGGACGGACTTAAAAACTGACAATCATGAAAAAGACTTGCTTGCTTAGCGGAAACTTTGCACTCGATACCATAGTGACCAGGGACTATCCCAATGGCTTTGTTATTGGTAAGGCCAACAAGTTTACTGAAACCGTTATCGTTGAGAGTGTGGGAAACACTTGCGGAAATGTGGCTGCAATACTTCCCTATCTTGGTGTGCAGTCATTCCCTATTGCGCACCTTGACCTATCGGAACAAGGCCTGCAGATTAAAGAAGACCTGCAACGCTATGGCGCAGATGTCCGTTTTGTGCAGAACAGTGCCAATGGCGGAACAACATTGCTCCGTTGCACTCACAAGCGCGATAAGATGACAGGTGAACACACGGTGTCGTTCCGCGCCACATCTGCGGGAAGCCGTTTCCCCCGACGCCGTTTCCTGCGTGTGCGTGACGAGGCTCCTGCTTTCATGGAGAAACTGGACTTTGTGCCCGATGTCTTTTTCTTTGACGCCGCCGAGGCCGGTTTGCGCTACCTTGCGGGTGAGCTGCGCAATAAAGGGACATTGGTGTACTTTGAGCCGGAGAGTGATGCCGACAAGGCTAAGTTCCTTAAAGCTGTTGCGGTGAGCGACATCGTAAAGTTCAGTCACGAGAAGGTGAGTGACCTTGATTTCGTTGCTCAAAATAGCGATAAGCTCTTTATCCGCACCATGGGAGCCGAGGGGCTTGAGTTCAACCTCTGCGGACAGGCGTGGGTGAAGGTTGCCACTGTTCCCAATGAAAATGTCGTGGATTGGGAGGGTGCCGGTGACTGGACAACAAGTCAGTTCATTGCTTGCCTGTGTGAGAAGGAGATGCTCTCTGTCGCGCAGATGACAGCGGAGACGGTACGCAGTTGCCTGGAGATAGCTTGCAGAATGGCATCGCGTTCTGTCTCCTACATGGGTAGCAAAGGAATGATTGATTCGCAGAATAAAGACAAGTGAAAGGATAATACGCTATGGTGGAATTTGAAATTAAAGATGGCGTTGCTATTATTCCAGAAGGAACAACAGTTATAGCAGAAAGGGCATTTGAAGGTCGTGCAGATTTAACAGGAATCAGGCTTCCTTCAAGCCTACGTACCATTAAATCCTTTGCTTTCAGAGATTGCACCGGTTTGACGAGCATTGATTTCCCGTTGAACTTGAAAGAGATAGGAAAATACGCATTTGCCGGTTGCTGCAGTTTGACAAGTATATCTATTCCCGAGGGCATTACAAGAATTGAAAACGGTACTTTTGAGAATTGTACAGGATTGACAAGTATTGAGTTTCCGCCAACCTTGAAAGAATTTTGCGAATTCGCATTTTCCGGTTGTGCCGGTTTGAGGAGTATTGAACTTCCAGGCAATGTTATGAGCATTGGCGAATACCTGTTCCGTGATTGCACCGGTTTGACAAGCATTACTATTCCTTCAAGTGTAAAAAAGATTGAAGTGTTGGCATTCTCTGGATGTCCAAATCTCGTAAGCATAACTGTTGACGAAGGAAATCCTGTCTACGATTCGCGTGAGGACTGTAATGCCATCATTGAGACTGCAAGCAACAAACTTGTTGCGGGATGTAAGGCTTTGGTAATACCTTCAAGCGTAAAAGAAATTGGGTGTTCAGCTTTGGGAGGATGTGCAGGTCTTGCGAGTATCACTATTCCTGCAAGTGTAGAGTCCGTCGGAGATTATGCAATGTGTGCTTGCAACGATCTTGAAAGCGTCACAATTCTTTCGGCTGGGACATATATCGGTGATGATGTGTTCGGCGACTGTCCGTCGCTCAAAGATGTCAATGTGCCGGTTGGCACAATTGATTATTATAGAAGATTTTTTGATAGTACTTTTGATAACTCTATTATAAAGGAAAACGTAATTTGAAAATAGTTTACTATGGAGATATTTTATCATGGAACATGTTATTTGTTCAACAAGTTTTCCCCTGATTTTTCGGGGAAAGGCGAGGGTAAAGCAAAATACGGCCGTGGAATATATGTGACATCAAGTTATGCAACAGCAGCTCTTTATGCAGCTAAGGCCGGCAAGAACAACGGACTGGATAAATTCTATGTATATACGGTGGAGATACCTGATATCAAGCCCGACAAACATATCTTTTCGCTCAGGCCTGTGAATGCCGCAATTGTCGAGAAAGTTGAAAAGGCTATAGGCGAGACTATTCCCGATGAGGTGAAGGCGGTCGGTAAACTGTTCCGCAAATATCTTGGCAATCTGCTCACCGGCCAGCGTAGCACGGTGAAGAAGATGACCAGCAAGGCCAATTACGAGGCTGAGGATGCTGCTTCAACCCTTTTCGACAGCATTGATGTGGACTATTATGTGTGGCCAAAGGCGCAGACAAAACCTGATGGCGAAACAAATCGCACTGTGTTTAATGTGAATAATATAAGAATATTGAAGATTGAACAGGTTGAAGTCAATGCCAAGAACGAACTCATCCCGGGTTCAGGGAAGGAGGTGGCTGTATGAGTTTCTACAGTATCGCACCTTTCATAAAGGAGTTCTATCCCGGGTATTATGGGTATAGCACCTACCCCAAAGCAGAGTGTGTAACCATTCACAAGGTCAAGGGGGAATGGGGCATTTTCTGCAACTTTGCCAAGACACCTATTGAGGTCGATGGGGTGGTGTTCAAGAGCAGCGAGCATCTGTTCCAGATGATGAAATTCAAGGACCCGGCAGTCGTTTCCAATATCATGAAGGGGGTTACCTGCAAAGGCAAGCGCTGCTACGAGATAAAGAAGACCGCGAAGAGTTATGAGAAGGAGTACCGCCGCCAGGACTGGGGCTCAATGATAGTCGATGCAATGAAGTTCTGCCTGCAGAAGAAGTATGAGCAGTGCGCCGCTTTCCGTGAAAAACTTGAAGAGAGCCGCGGCCGTTTCATTGTGGAGGACCAGACGACGATGTCCAAGAAACGTCCCGACGCGTGGGGTGTGAAACCCGACGGCGACAACTTCACCGGGCCCAACCTGCTTGGCCGTCTGCTCATGGAGTTGCGCGATAATAACGGCAAACTCGAATACACACTGCCCGACGATGCACTGGCATTTGTCGAGGTGTTGAAAAACAGATAGAATGGAACTGGCAAAGGAACTGATGAAGGAGAAGTACAAGGAGTACAATGCCACGTACTTCAATAACGAATTGAGGATGTGCAAATTCTCGTTGTACAGCACCTCTACCGAACTTGGGCGATATACTCGCGGGCATATATGGCTGGCAAAGCGCCCTAAGAATGTCGAGAGGCTCGAGTGGGATGAGCAACTCTTCAAGGAGACCCTGGTGCACGAAATGGTTCACCATTATGTCTGCACCGTCAAGGGCAAAAAGAGTTTTCTTTGCCCGCACGGTATCAGGTTCAGGCGCAAGTGCCGCGAGATAAGAAGCAAGCACGGCCTGCAGGTCTTTGATTCCATCTACATAAAACGATATGCCGTGCTGGCGAGGAAAGCGACTCTCTCTTTCGAAAACAGACTGGAACTGCTCTATCTGAAACCGCTCAACCACCTGCTCACCTGGATATTCTGAAGCTTTACAATGCATCTTCGTTGCGCGTGACTAACGATTCGCGCGCTTTGCGCACGTAGAGCCTTATTACATCGGCCGGCAGGTGCGATGAACGGGCAAACTCCCTTGTCTGTGTGGGGAACTTTGCAAGTGCAGTAGCAAGCAACCAGGCCACTCCCATGCGCACGTAGTATGGCTCTGCACCGTGCACAGTGCCTTGTTGAGCAACTTTTGGCTTGCCTTTTTCGCTCATGTACTTTGATGTTATGCTGCCGAAATCAATCCTCTCCAACTGTTCAAAGACGCGTACCAACCATTCGTCATCGAGAAAGTATGTCATTGCCGACACGATGGCAAAACGCACCTCGAATTCGCGCGTGGAACGGAAATATCTTTGCAGGAACATCCAAAGCACCTCTTTGTCGGCGCGTGCCATCCACTTTGCGTTGGCGCAGAACGAATCACACACCGCCCAGTTGTCGAGCACTGGAACGTAGCGTTCAAGCATTGCAAGTCGCTCTTCCAGGGTACACTTCTCAAGGTTAATGATGAAACCCCAGATGACGGTCTCTTCATAACAGAGAGCGTCGCTTGCAGTGCTCTCGAAACAGTGGATAACCTCCCTGCCGTTGGCTATGGCTTTGCGCGAACCATCGGGCAATTCAACCTCGCAACCCTCGCGCCACAGTTGCTTTGCAACCTGTTTCATCTCGGGAGCGTGTAGCCCAAGCACATGCCTGCGGGGTAGTGCGTTTATAACCCGCAAATGGCCGTCTCGGTATCGCGCGTCGCTTTTGAACCGCTCGGGAATCAGAGGTCGTAGAATATCTTCAATCATAGTTGTCTATATTTTATTTTGGGCATGTTCCTGCTCCTCCTCGAGCAGCGTGCGCTTGCGGTCTATCATTTCACCCTTGCGCTTGCCAAAGTAACCGCCTATTGAGCCATTGGCACCTACCACGCGATGACATGGAACATCTGGCGCAAACGGATTGCGCTTCAGTGCCTGCCCCACGGCCTGTGCACTGCGGCATCCAATGCGCCGCGCCAGCTCGCCGTATGTGATGGTGGCGCCTGCGGGAACATTCAGCAACTCCATGTACACCCGCCGTTGGAACGGGGTGACCTCTGTGGGTTCCTCCAACCGTTTGCGTATATCCATAACTTGTTTGTGATGCGTAATAATAGTGTAAATTGCCCGACGTGTCAATGATAATCTTGTAAAAATACAGCGTAGCAAAAGTTTCTTATCGGTATATGTCATCTTGAGCGCAGTGAAAGATCTTAAACGTATGCATTGCAACCCTCAAAAGTTATTTTATTCCCCAAAAATGTTTAGCTTTGCGTAAATAAAATTCAATTATGGCAACTCTTGAAAGAGCAATTGAAATAGCAACCGAGGCGCACCGCGGACAACTCGACAAGGCCGGCAACGAATATATCGGCCATCCCTTACGTGTGATGGCAATGGGGCAGACAATAGAAGAGAAAATTGTGGGTGTGCTGCACGATGTGGTGGAGGACTGCGACTGGATATTTGAACAACTTGCTGCCGAAGGCTTCTCGCCCCGCATTATCGAGGCACTGCGCTGTGTGACAAAACTTTCGCCGGACGAACCCTACGACAAATTCATAGCGCGCATAAAGCACAACCCTTTGGCTGTGGCGGTCAAACTCAACGACCTCACCGACAACATGGATATACGCCGCTTGCCCTACCTCTCGGACAAGGATGTCAAGCGCCTGAAAAAATACCTCAAGGCCTACAAGCAGCTCACCGGCACCCCAACATATTCAGTCTATGCCTGCCGGCAGGAATTTCCCAATGCCTTTGATCCATGGAGTGAGGAAGATGATGCGCTGCTTACAAAGATGTGGCGCGAAGGCGCAACAATAGAGGAACTTTCCGCACACTTCCACCGCAAACCCGGCGGCATTGCATCGCGTATAAAGAAGTTGCAGCTTGAGAAAATATATGGCAAACGATGAACGTAAAGTATGGTAATGAAGTGTGTGCATGTGGGAGTGGATAAGAAGTAAGGGCCGTTTACTTCTTATCCACTCCTTTAGTAGTGCTTTAGGAATTGTAAAAACGTTTTACAAAGGCTGGATGCGTACTTCTTTAATCATCTATACCCATCCATGTCATCTGGGTCAAGCAGTTGGCTCCTGTATGTTTGAGGTGTTATTCTTGTTGGGCAATTTCTTCAGGAGCCTGGTGTCACACTCGAGGTAAAGTTTGCAGTTTGTAGGATATTTTGCAAAGCATGAGTAATAAATCCTACCTCTGTCAAGATTCTTTTCTACGGCATACTTCAAATTCTTTGCCACATTGTTCAACACACGTTGGACGTAATTACGGTAGTACAATCCACAGATAGTCTTTTTCTGTATTGCTGCCAGATATTTAATCAGGCCGGTAGCCACTTTGTCCTGAATGCCAAAAGGTATCTTCAATTCATTTTTTATCCATTTGTCTGTAATTCTCATTAATGTATTTACCGGTACTTGGCTATCCAATGCTTCAATCATATCCAACAGGGACCTTTTGAGGTTTTCAAGTATGGCAGGTCTATTTTTCCTGTTTATGTTTTGGATGTTCTTTGAATACATCATAAGCATGGCTTCATATCTTAGGATATGGTTGTCAATCTTGAAGATGCATGACATTCTGTCATCAAGTGTCAACTTTGAAATGTCGGCAAGCAGTGTTGAACCTATAGTCCCTGCAGAATCGATATGTAGTTCCTGATGAGCCCAGAAATTCTTGAAGTCTATCTTTCTTTCACTCTCTAACAGCAGATAGCCTGCGCGGAATTCGTGGCAGTCTACTCCTTGATGGTATGACTCGAATTCAGCCAGCGCAATGACTCGTCCTGCCACAATCTGCAAAAATCTGTTCTTTGGTTCCTGTTGCGCCAGTCTCAAGAGTGTCTGAACCATAGCAGCAGCAAGTTCCTGATGTATGGGAATGTACAGTTTCTTGAGGTCGAGAATAAACATCCTGTACTCTTCGGCAGATTTTAGCGTGCTTGTCACATGTAACAGAATTTCGGGGTCGTTTAGGACGAAGTCTGAGCCATGGATCAGCAACAGCTTGTGCAGGAGTCTTTGAGTGGTAATGTCTGAGAATCCTTTATTGCGGTTCAGTTCAATCACACGGCTGAGCTCCCTGAAAATATGGCCATCCATTACGCTGGCAAAGACGTCGTTATAGCCTGCCGGTAATGGAATCATTGATGCATTGTATGCTGTTTTGGTCAAAATCTGCTTAATGATTGCAGGTGCGCATTTTGTTGCTTCGATGTATGTTGATATTGTCTTGCCGTTGGCTATGCATTTGCCGGCTTTGAAACGCCTTGAACTGTTCGTTATGAAGTGTTCTATGATATCATAACCCTCCTCCTTTGTCGTGGCCTGTCTCAGGTCTTTCATGAGTATTATTTCGTAGATGAAATCTGAAACTTCATATGAGCACCAACCTGTTGGCGAGCTGTTGTCAATAGCACTGTTCGCATTGCAGTCTTCCTTGACGTTCGAATTGCCCATGGTTGGGAAACTGCGGTCAAGGAAGTTTTGGAGGTTGTCTTTTGTGTCTATTCCCATTACATCCTTGAAGAACTCTTTATCTGGCAACCATGATAAATTCTTGCAAAGGTCTGCTTCGGCCCCGTTCTTTTCCTTTAGTTTTTTGTTGTAGTTCAATAGGGCTTTAATAAGACGGTTGTCATTAGCAATAATTTTTAGCATAGAACCGATGAGTACATCACCGTCCACGGTATATGCTGCATCTGTCTTTGATGATACAGCTCTGAGTGCATAGCTGAATTTTTCAATAGTGTCGGCCTCGGAGAACAGGTGTGTGAAATAGTCCGACATGTCGGTGTCCGGCAATCCATATTTGATGAGGGTTTTGCCGCACTTGCTTAGTCGTTCAAAATCACCCTTGTAGATGGTTGACCACCACATCTTATGCATTCCGGCATTCACAACAATGTCCAATTTCTCCTCTTCCGTACATTTAAGTTGTTTAAGGATTGTTCTGGATATATCTGTTGACGTAATCTTATACCAATCGTCGTTACGGTTCACTTTCTCCTTGAACCCCTGGGAGAAAATGATGGAAAGATCCAATTCTTGAGAGTCTGCATTTGTGGACAAGATGGTCTTTATGATATTCAGCATGCTGCTTCCTTGCGGGTCATCGGATTTCTTGTTTTCACGTATATTGTAAGCATGGATATACTGTGATATGAATTCTTGTGCCACATACGAATCAATCTTGCAGGATTTCTGGCCGTGTCCTTCTTTGTAATACTCCAAAACAACCTTTTCAAGATACTCCAGCAACTCGGTACTTGAGTGTCCTTGAGGACAGCTTGACATCTTGTGGAGCAGTAGGCATACAGCTCGCCAATCGTCGCCCAATGTCAAGAATCTGTTCAATACTTCGCGACGTACCGAGATTGGACTGCAGAGCAGGTCGGACAATGACAGGTTGTTGTTCTTGACCGCTTCCAGAAGCTGCATGTAGACAATCCTGATTTTGTTGTCATCATGACGTTTGCGTACAATGCTGAACACAATTTTGTCTGCAAGCTCGTTAGACACTTTTATGTTCTCGGTACATATCTTCTCAATGACATAGCACAGGTGGGTATAAGAAAGAATCTTATCGGCCATTGAGATGAGTACCATGTAGACGCAACTTTGTCTTCCTGAAACATAGTCCAAGATTGGTTTCATCTCATCAAATTTTGGTTTGATGTTTGAACACATGGTTTCGAGTTCGCTCTTAAGGAATCGCGAATCGAAGAGGTCATCGTCATATATACTGATGAAGTTCGCTACAGACGGATTCCTGCTATGAAGCTTCTTCTTACTTATTCTCCTCAAGGTGGTATTCTCCTTGTATGATGTCAGCATGGCATATTCATGTTCCTGCACATCCTCCTCTTTCAGGAAATGGGCAACGGAAACACCTTCGTCCCAGTGATTGAGATTGAATATGTTGTCGACGATTGTCGTGTCGTTGATTTTTTTCAGGCAATATATCAGGGTGTCAATTGCATAATCCTCGGGTAGCTTGTCGAATCCGGCATTCCATGATTCTACAAGCATCTTGTATTCGTTATAGTCAATCTCGTCCAGACTGCGTGCAAATTTGAATGCAAGTCGGGGGTATGGGAACAGAAGGTTAAGAATCTCTTTGTTGCTGATTCTTATTTCTCTTGCTACATATTTCAGTGCAGTTATGAGTCTGTCATTTATGTCGTCATTTCCACGTTTGTAGTATCTCGTCATTAGTTCGGCGGTCTGGCTAAGATATAGTTCCTTGACATCTTTGTCGCCATCGGGGCATGGCCAGCAGTTTACCAGTTCGCACAGAGCATTCTGTGTAAGTTTACCATCACTGGTAACATATATGTCAAGACACGGGAAGTGTCCGGCATAGCGCTTGCTGCTGTTGTTTTGTCCAAGCACGGCCAACTTCAGGTCGTGAGTGAATTCAAGAATCCCCATGTCCTTCTTCCTTCTCCATAATGTCACAAGTCCATGAAGTACAGCGTCTACCTCCCTCTCGCTACCCGTTCCTCCAATGATTTTTCCTTGGAGACCGTGATACTTCTTCAACAACTTTTCTATATCCTCAATGCTCTGGGACACTCTCATAATTGGAGTGATGAAATAGTTGATTGGGTTGATGTCGGCCTGCTTCATCATGTCAAAGACCTCCTCCAGTTCTTCTTTTGTTTTAGCCATATTTGCTAAACTTGAGAACACGTCAGGATTAGGTGTGATGCCTCTATCTGAGACGTGTTTGGTGTAGAGATTTATGCATGTCTTAAAATCTCCATTGTCTTTTGTCTTCCTTCTGTGCTCGCTGAACAATTGGGTGTAGTTGTAGAGCTTGTCAATGTCGTTGCCTTTAATCATTTCAAAGGCCTCTTCAAGGTTGTATAGGTCATATGAATACATTTTGACAGCAACCCTTGCCGCTGTCAGCTTCTCGTCCTTTATGCGCAAACTGTACAAGCGCCTCAAAATCTCAAGGCAGTTCTTTCCAGAGAAGACATTCTTGACTCCCTCGTACAACTCGTCAACGCAACTGTAGTTCAGGCAGATGCCGTTTTTCTCGATAAAATCAATGAATCCCTCCAGTATCTCCTGTGTGTAGTCCTTTTTGATTTTGGCATACCAGTATATTGTATAAACATCGAATGGGAGCCCGTTCTCCTTGAGATACCTGATATATCCCAACGGAGTCAGTGCCTTGCTCTCCACCTTGCCGTCGGGCTTGATGAAATTTAAATTAAGTGTCTCCTGCTGTGAATGATAAGCCTGCAGGCGTTCATTGTAGAAATGTGTCTCGTTCTTTTTGTTCTTGCTTATTACAAGATCCTTGTATTCGGTATACAGAGAATTGAGGTGGAACTCCAACTCTTCCGTTCCCTTGTAGTCATGGATAATGAACTTCTGAAGGAATGCAAAAGTATAATCATCAACCTTTACACCTTTTGACATTATAAACTCCTTGGCCTCCTCATAGCTTCGGATAAAAGAGGTGTTCTTCAAACAATTATTGTATATTTTGCCATTGTCCAGCTCACCGAATATCCTCTCTTTTCTTTCATCTGTTTCCAGGAAATCACTCAGCACCTTGTGGAGCACTTCCCTGTCTTCATCGTTCCTGCAGTGTGAGCCAACCAACTTTGCCCAGAAGTAGTGTTGGCGTTCAAGTGGGAAATCAGCTGTGTCCGATGTATAGCCATCAATCATCTCCTGCACTTTTACTCTTGCCATTTCGGGGATGCCGGCATCTTCCGCTCTGATGTCAAGTGCCTCCAAAGGCTTGAAGTATCTTACAGCAACCTTTACGTTTGGAGCCTTGGATATGAGTTCACCAAGTGTGTACATGTCAAAGTCTATCCTGGCAGTAATCATCTTGGGGATAATTACCTTTATGCAGGTGTTGTAGTCAAGATTGCTAAGCGATATGTTGTATGAATACTTGTCACGCTGAACATTGTTCTCGTCAAAGAGCGTGCTTATTTTTTCAAACGAACCGGCCGAGTTGGCTTTTGCGAGAATCTCATTCATTATAAAGTGAGTTATTCTGAACGAGTTGCCGGAATCCATGCTGTGTGGCTTTATGTAATTGTAGTAGAGGTCAAGCGCATCAATATACCTGCAATTCTTGTTTCTCAGTACAGATGCATATGTGAACGAGTCGCGTATATTGATTATGCGGTCTTCACATTCAATCTCCATCTTGTTGAAGAAATGTTTCATTATGTCATTATAATGACATTCGCTGCACTTTTCTATAAAGAGATTGAGTATGGTAGCTACTGTATACTTCGCCTTGTAACGTGGAGTCGTATTGCTGTTGAGTGTCATGATGAATTGTGGAATCAGGTGCCTGTCGACAAAGTCAATGGCATCCTCCGGAATCGTCTTGCCGTTCCATTCGAACAAGTTGCTTACTGCTCCTCTGAGCCCATGCAACCTTAATGTGGCGAGCAAATCCACCAATGTCAGGCTTTTCCTGTTGTACTGGTCTGACGAGTGGATAAAAGACTCCGCCAAGTCAAGATTCTCTGTGAGCACCACATAGTTCTCGCGGATAATCCCTGCAAACAGCATCAATTCATTGTAGCTGGTTACTTTTTGGGCGAGTGTGTTCAATGCATGTACCATCTGGTTACGGGCAAAGTCTTTCTTGAAAATCTCGTCATCCAGATGCTCTCTCCTGTGCAGCGACTCCCTGAACTTGCGGGTGTATGCAATGAACTCGCTGTCGTCATTGTATGGACGTATACCTTTGTTGAAACACTCGTAGGCCGAGGAGAAATCCTTATAGTATGGAAGGGCTTTGTTGATGATGTAGAATGAGTTCTTGACCTCGTCCCGTCTTAGCTTTCCAATTTCTTTAAGCTGCTCAAAGTTCTTTGCCATCCGTTCAGGGTTCTCGTCTTCGCATTTTGTAATCAACGCACCAAGCATGGCCATGCTTTGCAGAGGCTCTTCTGTTCTGCAGAATATTTCGTATGCTTCATCAAAGGTACGGGCAAAGACCTGATTTGCCCATATTATCTTTGAAAGATAGACGAAATTCATCTTCACCTCCTCTCTTGAATCCAATGTAATTGCATCTACATCAATGCCGGGGGGGATATCCTTCTTTATCTCCTCCAGCTCCTCCTTTAGGACATTATACCAAGGCGCTTTTTCCCAATCAGCCGGTATGCAGTTACTCTCGGGCTTGTAGTTAGGAGTGTATATCTTTGTAACAAGATTGTATATTATTCTGGCAATCTCATCCCTGTGCTCTGTCCTGCGCGCCAGTTTCGCCAGGCAAACAATTATGGACTCTTTTTTTGTCTCATGGACAAATTTAAGAATATACCCGATGAGTTCCAGCTCATCTTCCAACGAGTTGTCCGAATCTCCCCGGCATACCCCTCCGCTGAAACTAAGAATCTCTCTATAGATATATTCTTCAATCTGAAAGTATTCCGGCAGTTTACGGCGTGCATCTATTTTAAAATTATTACCATTGCTGCAGTCATTAATTCCGCGCAATTTTTTAAAATCTTTAAAAGCTTCGTAAACAATTGAATCGTCAGTAATGTTTACCTGTGTCTTCAATAGGAATTTTGTTAAGCTGTACAATCCTTTTACCTCGCCAAGGTTTGTGTTGTGCCATATGGAAAAAGCTTTTACCGCTTGAAGCAATGACTCTTTCGCCCATCTTTTTTGCTCCTCCTTTTCTTTGTTCAGAAATTCATTGTAGTGGTCTGCTATTACGCCCAAGTCAATCATCATGGCTCCTATGGCCTTCTTTACACCCGTGACCTCTATGCCAAAACGCCTGCAGAACTGCTTTGCTTGGAAACGTTCGTTGTCACTCAGCGGTTGAATCAACAAAGTCTCGTCTGGTTTCATGAATGTCTCCATTCCTCTTGAGTCAGTGACAGTAGAGGTCATGATAATGTGTATGTTCCTGTCCTGTATCGCCAGTTTCAGGTCCTCCAGGGCAGCCCTTACATTTTTGTCAGTCGACAGCTGGTGCACATCCTCAAATATAAGATATAACGGGCTGCTACACAAGGAATGAGTGATGTATCCGGTTATGTCATCAATTTCCTCTTGCATCTTTTGCTCGTCGCGGCGTTTCTCGAACTTGTAGAAAAAAGCATCCGGGCACTTCTTGATAGCCTGATATAATGCTCTCGTCTTTCCAGAAAGTGTTGAGCCTTTTATCAACAGAATCTGTTTATGTTCGTCAAGCATCGCATTGTCAATCCTGTCATCAATTGGTCTGCGGAAATACATATTGTCACTACAGTGATCCTTTCGGTCCTGGTCAGTATACAAGAAGTCGGGTGTTATTTCCCTGCCCAGTTCGGCCTTGAAGAGTGGTCTGTGGTCATCGTGCAGAATCCACCTTTTCATGTCATCGCGCAAATGTTCGAGCATCTTCTCATCGTCATCATAATCGAACTTGTAGTTGTGCATGTCATCCTTTACACTTCCATCCTCATCGTAGAAGTAGAATTTTACGAATTGCTCCTCGAAGTCTTTGTATGAGATCTGGAATTCGTTGGGGGCGGAACCATTGCCTCTTTTCTTTACAATCGTAATATAATAAGGGCACAAACCTTTCTTGAATCTTGAAAGAGCATATTTGAACTCCTCAACAGTCTTTTTCCCAATATTATCGTCACATATAAGTATAAAGGCATGGCATCCATCAATATGACGGTTTATTTCGGCCTGTGCTCCCGAGGCGCAGGCAGCATTGCAACCGTCTTCTTCAAATAGATAAGTGGTGAAATCCATGTTGAGTTCTTCGTCTGAACTCATATTTGTCAACATCTTCTTAATACTCTCTCTGTGAGCTGTGAAATCACCGCTCAAAGAAGATGCAATGAAAGTCTTGAATGTTTTCATATTTTAATAAGTGATGAAGTGCTTTGGGGGAAATTGTCTGTGCACATGGTAATTCTCGGTAATACAAATTCTATAATAGTGCTTTCATAGCAAATGAATCACCATGACCGATGGCGAAAATAGAAATATTGTAGGTAAACTCCAAGAACTTTCGGCTGTTTTTGCACATACCAGGATACGGAATAGGAAATGCCGCATAGGGGAGAGTTGCAACATTTTTCAACACGGCGAAGATGATAGAACAAAAAAGAGTTGCCAGGCTGCTTTATGCAAAAGAAGAATCCGATTTCCATTGGGCCGTAGCAAAAAATGTGAGAGTGGGGTGGCAGGGCGGACAAAAAGTAGGCAAGAACTGCAAAAAATGGTGTTTCCAAGTGGAATTTTGCTCGACAAGGAAAATTGCAATTATTGAACAATTTCGTTAAGCCAAATGAGCAAAGGCAAGCTTGCTTGCACATTGCCATGGCGAGAAATTGAAGGCGCAGCCAACAATTTCGTTAAGCCAAACGAACAAAGTCAAATTTATTTGAACTTTGTCGTGGCGAGAAAATGAAGGCAAAGGCAACAAAAACGAGAACGAAGTGTTCGAGATTATGCGCTTATTTTCAAGCACTTACACTGGTAAAGAAGAAAAAACAACAAACGATTTTCACCGTTTGTCGCCTTGTATCGCCTTTCCTTATAAATTATCTAACAAGTTTATAGAGGACTTTGAGCGCATTATGGACTTTGTAGAGCATAAGCATATTGCTCTGTAAATAGTCAATATTACTGCAAATTAATAAAAACCTAAATACTTTTTGGAAAAGATAGGAAATAGTCTCTTTGCTATTATTATAATAAATATTGAAACAACTGATATTGTAACCCAATTCGCAATCCAAGTTTTAAAAGGCATATAAAAGGTTAATGGATAGTGTACAAGATAAATTCCAAATGATATTTTACCAATATAACTTATAGCAGATTTGAGAATATGCTGTTTTTTATGATACAAGTTCTCGATTTTTTTTGAGAAAAGAAGAAGAATTACTCCAAAAGAATACAAGAAAGAACTCAATTTATAATCGTGGCATTTTCTATTAAAACTTTCCCAACAATCAATTTCTATATTATTGAGAAAATATCCGCATATCAGTAGTACGGCAAACAACAGACTGTATTCTCTGTTTGTGTTTTTTGACAGATATATACCAAGAGCGAAAAAGCCAATCCATAAAATAGATACGCCTAGTGAGGATAGAACGCTGTTTGTGGGAGCTATGTTTATCATAAACACTGCAGCCAGCGATACAAACGCAAAAAATATAACCCCTTTTTTATTACACAATTTTTTAATAAAAGGCAATAGTAGGTATAATTGAATAATTACAGAAACGAAATAGAAAACGCCTAATCCACACAGGAAATAATAGACCAAACAGTTAATCAATGGGTAGTTGCTATAGAAAAAGGCCTTTGCAAATAAAGGTGTAGACCATATTAGACAAGGTAAATAAATTTTAGGAATTTGTTTTCGCCAAAAAGAATAGATTCCATCTTTTGATGAAAAATCAATCTTGCTTAAAAAAAATCCCGATATAGACAAGAATATTGGAACGGCACATAGTAATGCTTGATAAGTATAAGCCTTAAAGTTTATTTCAAATACAGTTTCACCACTAGTATAAATGATTGTGTGTATACCTACTACGAAAATAATGGCAATACCTCTTAGAAAATCAAAATATTCGTTCCTGTTCTTCATATCTCCTATTGCAAAAACGATGCAAAACTATACAAAAAAATAGAAGTTATGAAATAAAATTCAATATAAAGAACTAAATGCAAAAATTGGTGTTCCCAAGTGGAGTTTTGCTCGACAAGGAAAATTGCAATTATTGAACAATTTCGTTAAGCTAAATGAGCAAAGTCAAGCTTGCTTGCACATTGCCATGGCGAGAAATTGAAGGCAAAGCCAACAGAAAATGAGAACGAAGTATTCAAGATTATGCGCTTATTTTCAAGCAATTACAAGGATGAAAAACAAAACGCGCCAACCGAAAATGCTCGTTTGTCGCCTTGTGTCGGAATGAGGCGACTCGAACGCCCGACCCCTACGTCCCGAACGTAGTGCGCTACCAACTGCGCTACATT
This sequence comes from Bacteroidaceae bacterium, assembly GCA_045644005.1. Lineage (GTDB taxonomy): Bacteria > Bacteroidota > Bacteroidia > Bacteroidales > Bacteroidaceae > HGM04593. The sequence goes on from JAZRGF010000168.1 coordinate 15,707, forward strand.
CCGTCACTTTTGATGGTGCAAATATAGTACAAATATATAAAACCGAAAAATTTTTGAACTTTTTTATCAAAATATTTGCACAGGTGAAAAACTTGTCATACCTTTGCACTCGCAAACAAGACGGTGCCATAGCTCAGTTGGTAGAGCAAAGGACTGAAAATCCTTGTGTCCCCGGTTCGATTCCTGGTGGCACCACTTGCAAAAACTCCCAAATTGTTCTAAAACAACGATTTGGGAGTTTTTCTTTTGCCTTAAAACCTAAA
>JAZRGF010000169.1:0-7576 GCA_045644005.1 Bacteroidaceae bacterium
TTTTATAACGGCACGCTCCTTGTGTATGCAACAACGCCCTTTGGGCTTCTGGTTACGTGGATACATCTCGTATGGCATACGGTCAATCTTCTGCAGAAGCTCATTGTTCTTCCACATTGCCACAAGTTTCGATAAAAGACGATAACGGATGAACATATCTGTTTATGGTTAGTTTTACGGTTATTAAATTTTGCAGTAAAAATAGCTAAAAAACTACTAATTCAACTATTTTTGCAACAATGTTTTTTGTCAATGCAAAAAAATGGGAGAAAATGACTTCGATAACCTGTTGAAACAGCTTGCAGCGCCCGATAAAGTGCCTGCCGAAGCATGGCGCGCGCTGCTTGCGGGAACCGATGCCGGACAAAGACAGCGGCTTGCTTCCCTTGCACGTGAGGTGGCGCGGGCACAGTTCGGCAACGGTGTCTATGTACGTGCTCTCATTGAGATAAGTTCCCATTGCCGCAACAACTGCAACTACTGCGGTCTGCGTTGTGGTAACAGACTTGCGCAGCGTTACAGGCTCTCGAAGAAGGAAATCCTTGAGTGTTGCCGCGAGGCTGCAGCTCTTGGTTTCAATACCTTTGTTTTGCAGGGTGGTGAGGACCCGCGGCAGAGTGATGAGTGGCTTACCGGTGTGGTGGCTGCCATACGTGCCGAGTTCCCCACAAAGGCAATAACCCTGTCGGTTGGCGAACGTTCAGTAGAGGGCTACTCAATGCTGCGCAATGCCGGTGCCGACAGGTATCTGTTGCGCCATGAGACTGCCAACGCAGGGCACTATTCACTGTTGCACCCCTCAAATATGAGCCTTGATAACCGCTTGCATTGCCTTGAGAACTTGAAGGCGCTTGGATATCAAGTGGGTAGTGGTATGATGGTGGGCTCGCCGGGGCAGACAGTGGAACATCTTGTCGAGGATTTGATGTTGCTCGACACACTGCAACCGCAGATGATTGGCATTGGGCCTTTCATACCCGCCGCGGGGACACCGTTCGAGGGTGAGCCGGCCGGCAGTGTGGAGTGTACGTTGCTGTTGATATCGCTTTTGCGTCTGCGTTTCCCTCGTGCACTCATTCCTGCAACAACCGCCTTGGCGACGCTTTGCAGTGATGGCACTGAACGCGGAATATTGTCCGGTGCAAATGTGGTGATGCCTAACTTTACCCCATTGCATAACCGCGCTAAATACTCAATTTATGACAATAAAAAGAGTAGCGGCAGCGAGTCGGCACAGCAACTCGATTTGCTTGCAGCGAAGTTAGGTGAAATTGGCTATCATATGGATTTCTCACGTGGAGACTACTATGCGAGGTGAAAGCTGAAAGCTGAAAAGTGAAAGCTGAAAACTTTGTCAACGAACAAAACGCAAAGTTTGCTTTAGCTTTTATAGCGAGTGCAACCGTGGTTTAACCCCTCCGGTCTACGACCACCTCCCCTAAAACAGGGGAGGAATACGTGAAGCAAAAGGCATTTATATTGCCCCCCCCTGTTTTAGGGGAACAAGTGAAGCAAAATATGGAATAGTGATTTAACCCCTCCGGTCTACGACCACCTCCCCTAAAACAGGGGAGGAATATGAGAAGAAAAGGCGCTTATATTGTCCCCCTGTGTTAGGGGGACGAGCGAAGCGGAGGGGGTAAATATAAACATTCAAAATGGAAAATAAAGATAAAGATTACCAATGCTGTAACAGACGCGAATTGCTTGATACACGCAGACAGCTACGTAAAGCGGGTGAACCGGCTGAGGCTGTCCTGTGGAAATGTATAAAGTCGCGCCAAATACTTGGATTCAAATTCCGACGTCAATTTAGTGTCGGGCCATATATTCTTGATTTTTATTGCCCTGAAGCCAAGTTGGGTATTGAACTGGATGGAGCTGGTCATTACACAATGGATGGAGCAAAATATGATCAACTGCGTTCCGGCTATTTGTATAGTGAACACAATATAAAAATACTGAGATTTGAAAATAGAGATTTGTATTATAATCTTAAAGGTGTTTTGAATGAGATTACTTGTTACTTGGGAACAATTAAACAAAATATGGAAAGTGGTTTAACCCCTCCGGTCTACGACCACCTCCCCCTAAAACAGGGAAGGAATACGTGAAGCAAAAGCCATTTATATTGCCCCCTTGTGTTAGGGGAACAATGAAGCAAAATATTGAATAGTGATTAAACCCCTCCGTCCTGCGGACACCTCCCCTAAAACAGGGGAGGAATACGGGAAGCAAAAGGCATTTATATTGTCCCCCTGTGTTAGGGGGACGAGCGAAGCGGAGGGGGTAAGACTAAATAATGAAATAATTATGTACAATCCAAAATCGACAATAGCAACAGAATTTATCTGTGACAGCGAGATACGCTCCACAATGCAGTATGCGCGTGAGAACTGCGACAATGCAGAGCTTGTTCAGAGTATACTCCGCAGGGCACGTGATTTCAAAGGAATATCGCACCGCGAGGCTGCGGTGCTGCTTGAGTGTGGTGACCCTGCTGTGGTGCAGCAGATATATGCCCTTGCCAATGAAATAAAACACCGTTTCTATGGCAACCGCATTGTGATGTTCGCGCCGTTGTACCTGTCGAACTACTGCGTCAACGGTTGCGTCTATTGCCCCTATCACGCAAAGAACAAGAGCATACGCCGCAAGAAACTATCGCAGGATGAGATACGTGCCGAGGTCATCGCCCTGCAGGACATGGGGCACAAACGCCTTGCCCTTGAAGCCGGCGAGCACCCGCTCATGAACCCCATTGAATATATCCTTGAGAGCATAAAGACCATCTACAGCATAAAGCACAAGAACGGCGCAATACGCCGTGTGAATGTGAACATCGCGGCAACCACCGTCGAGAACTATCGCCGCTTGCGCGATGCCGGCATTGGTACTTATATACTTTTCCAGGAGACGTACAACAAGGCAAACTATGAGACATTGCACCCCACAGGCCCCAAGAAGGATTATGCATGGCACACCGAGGCCATGGACCGCGCAATGCAGGGCGGCATAGACGATGTTGGCATTGGAGTGCTCTTCGGGCTTGAGACCTACCGTTATGATTTTGTTGGTCTGCTCATGCATGCCGAGCATCTTGAGGCAACATACGGGGTTGGGCCGCATACCATCAGCGTTCCGCGTCTTTGCAAGGCCGATGATGTTGATACTGACGATTTCGAGAACGCCGTGCCCGATGACATCTTCTACAAGATTGTTGCCATAATACGCATTGCCGTGCCATATACAGGAATGATTATCTCCACACGCGAAAGTGTCAAGAGCCGCGAGCGTCTGCTCGAACTCGGTATTTCGCAGATAAGCGGCGGTTCACGTACCAGTGTGGGCGGATATGTTACCGAGGAAGCACCCGACGAGAACTCCGCGCAGTTCGACATTGCCGACCACCGCACGCTCGACGAGGTGGTGGAGTGGTTGCTCTCACTCGACCACATCCCCAGTTTCTGCACCGCCTGCTACCGCGAAGGCCGCACCGGCGACCGCTTTATGACACTGCTGAAGAACGGACAGATATCAAACTGCTGCCTCCCCAATGCACTTATAACACTGAAGGAGTATATCAGGGACTATGCATCGCCCGCCACACGCGAAAAAGGCGAAGCAATGATAAAACGCATGCTTGCCGACGTGCCCAACGAACGCGCCCGCGCCAAAGCCGCCGATTACCTCGCCCGCATAGACAACGGCGAAAGGGATTTCAGGTTTTAGTAATCATTTGTGTTTTTCATAGTAATAGATTCAAAAGATTTTTTTGTATATGTATACCTAAAATAATTTTATTCGCGGCGATAAATAATCAAGTAAACTTGTTATTTCTCGCTCGTTTATTAGTATATTTAAGATAAGCCTTGAATATACTTTCGCTTGCTTTGAAAAATAATCAAGTAAACTTGTTATTTCTCGCTCGTTTATTCGTATATTTGTAATTATATAAATTAGGTAAATTTTGCTATGATAACCGGAGAAATCAAGAACCGTATAGATACTATTTGGGATGCCTTTTGGACTGGTGGTATAACCAATTCAATCACCATTTTGGAGCAGATGACATATCTGTTCTTCATGAAGATGCTCGATGATGCTCAGAAAACAAAGGAAGCGAATGCAAGCATTATGGGTGTAGCGGTGAAAGAACCCACATTCGGTGAAGGAATGTGGCATAACCCGGAGAGTGACAGGGATGTTCCATACAATAATTTGCGTTGGAGCGTATTCAAGAATAAGGAAGCTGAGGAAATGTACCGCATCATCAGCCGTGATGCCTTTGCTTTCATCAAGAATTTGAATACCGGTAAGGAATCGGCATACAGCAAATTTATGGCAAATGCAACGTTCCTTATCCAGAACCCTCGTACTCTGGTTAAGATTGTAGAAGGCATTGATGCCCTTGATATGAATAACCGTGATACAATGGGCGATGTCTATGAGTATGTTCTTGGCAAGATGGCTGCAAGTGGCAATAACGGACAGTTCCGCACTCCACGTCACATAATCAAGATGATGGTTGATATGATGCAACCCACATTGCAGGATAGCGTGTGCGACCCGGCAATGGGTTCGGCAGGATTCATTGTTGAGAGTGCAAAATATGTTCAGGAGCATTACAAGACAGAACTTCTGAAACCAGAGAATATGAAGCATTACAAGAACGGTTTGTTACACGGCTTCGATACCGATACAACAATGCTTCGTATTGGTGCTATGAATCTTATGCTACACGGTGTGGATAACCCCGATGTGGAGTATAAAGACAGCCTTTCAACCGACAATACCGATGAGAACAGATATACTCTTTGCTTGGCTAATCCTCCATTCGCAGGAAGTCTTGATTATGATGCTGTGAGCAAATCACTGCTTGCCATTACCAAGACAAAGAAAACAGAACTTTTGTTTATGGCTCTGTTCGTGAGAATGCTTCAACTTGGTGGCAGATGTGCATCCATTGTTCCCGACGGTGTTCTCTTTGGTACAAGTACAGGACATTTGGCTATACGCAAAGAGATTGTAGATAACCAGAGATTGCAGGCAGTGATTTCAATGCCAAGCGGTGTGTTCAAACCATACGCAGGAGTATCGACGGCGATATTGGTATTCACCAAGACAAATGCAGGAGGAACAGACAAGGTTTGGTTCTATGATATGACTGCAGACGGTTTTTCACTCGATGACAAACGCAACCCTATTGCCGATAATGACATCCCAGACATTGTTGAGCGATTCCATAACCTCGATTCAGAGGCTGATAGAACCAGAAAGGATAAATCGTCCTTTGTAGCAGTAGAAGAAATTCCTGATAAGGGATATGACTTGTGAATCAACAAATACAAAGAGATTGAGCGTGAAGTAGTTGTTTACGACGCTCCCGATGTCATAATGGGAAGAATAGAGACATTGGAAACCGAAATACAACAAGCAATTGTTGAACTGAAAAAGATGATATAAAACCATGATAACAAAAGACGAATTACAAGGATTGTTGCAAAGCACAGAAACTTTCAGAATAGAAAAAACCATTTCTACAACAAATAAAGACAAGTTCTGTGAAGCAATTTGCGCTTTCGCTAACGACATGCCCAATTCCAAAAAAGCGGGTTACCTGTTGATAGGCATCGATGACAATGGACAAAGAAATGGTTTGAAAGTTACCGACGCACTGTTGAAAAACATATCATCGATACGCACAGAAGGAAACATCCTTCCACTCCCCGTAATGAACGTCGATTTTGTCTCATTCGACGATGGCGATGTACTGATTGTAGAGGTTTTCCCCTCGGAATTTCCACCCGTACGTTACCACGGAAGAACATACATACGCATAGGCCCAAGAAAGGACAAGGCAACAACCCAAGAGGAAAACATGCTGGTGGAACGCAGAAGTGCAAACTTCCCCACTTTCGACACAACGCCTTGCTTAGAAGCTTCATTAGATGATATTGACACCAAACAATTTATAAACGAATACCTCCCTAAAGCCATAGACGAGGAAGTGCTTGCCGCCGACACACGCAGCATAAAAGAGCAAATGGCATCGTTAAGACTTTACAATATGAAATACGATTGCCCCACTAACGCAGCAATCATATTGTTTGGCAAAAATCCTAAATACTTTTTATTTGGAGATTATATACAATATGTCAGCTTTGGAGGAAAAGACAATGCAGCACCAATAATAAAAGAGAAGGAGTTTATGGGAAGCCTGATGACAATGCTTCCACGCATAGACGACTTTATTGGCGACTCGCTTATTGTTGCCCGCCCTGTACCGGTTACAAATTTGCGAGAGGAAATACAAAAAAACTATCCCAAATGGGCTATCCGTGAGTTGGTGATGAATGCACTGATGCATAGGGATTATAAGACCAATACTCCCACCAAACTGTACCAATATGACGATAGGCTTGAAATAACCAACGCAGGCGGTCTCTATGGCAATGCCCGCCCCGAGAACTTCCCCAACGTAAACGACTATCGCAATCCAATAGTAGCCGAGGCTCTGAGGGTGCTTGGCTATGTAAACAAATTCAATCGTGGTATAGCAAGGGTACAAGAGGAATTGGAAGAAAACGGCAATGGAAAGGCTCAATTTGATGTAGATAAACTTACTGTTTTCTCAGTGATAGTAAATGATAATGCTAACGCAAAAACTAACGCAAAAACTAACGCAATTGTAGCTGCTATAAAATCAAACCCTGACATTCAACTTAAGGAGTTGGCTGCACTGTTTGAAATATCAACCGAAGGTGTTCGTTGGCATTTAACCAAACTTAAAAAGGAGGGAGTAATTAAACGTGAGGGTAGTAGCCGTAAAGGTAAATGGATAGTGATAAATAATGAGTAGGATATAACATAAGTATAACCTATGGATTATGAAACAAAAATATTACTGAATAAAGTTGTCGAGGCTGTGGATAGTCCCGATTGGTGGGCTATTGGCATTACAGTTGTCAACGCTCTTATTATGGCGTGGCTTGGTTGGAAACAATACAAACTGCAACAACGACAAACTGAGGCACTGGAAGATGATTTGTATCGTAAACTTACCTATACAATAAAGGAGATACATTACGAAGTCAAATATGTAATGTATGAATTTTATTATTATTTGAATAATCAAGTACCTATTCAAGGAAATTATGACTATTGGAGTTTGACTGTAAAAAAGTTTAATGAGTTAAGACATCAACTAGAAGATTACGAAATAGATGTAGAATTAAAGTTTTCTAAAAAAGACTTTGTTAATATTGAATCTTATAAATCTACTGTAACTTCAACAATTTTATTTTGTAATCTTTGCAAATCTTTATTTCTTGAAAACAAGATTACTAAAGTTATTCCTTGCATAGAAATGGAAAAACCTTATGAAAAATCCGTAGAGAAACTTTCTTGTTATGTGGCTGAAGATGATCGCCTGCATTTTTACTATTCTTTACTGGCTTTCCTTTTAGCAAAGGATAGTATCAACGAAGAAAAAACGATGTTAAAGATTAAAAAACGTAGTAAGATTGATTAATACTATGAAACAAGGTTGGGAAATAAAGAATTTGGGGGAGGT
>JAZRGF010000170.1:0-2502 GCA_045644005.1 Bacteroidaceae bacterium
TTGGCTCTGGTACATGTTGAAATCGACATCGGAACTTATATAGTTTTCAATGCTGAACTCCCAGGAATAGATGTTGCTCTCGTCGGGCTTGGCTCGCCAGGGATGTTCCACCGCAAAACGCTGGAAAGCGTGGCGTGCCTCGTGCAGCAGTGTGCGTATGATTTTTCGCGGGTTCTCCTCCTCAAGCAACAGTTTGTTAAGGATTATTTTGTTTCTTTCGTTGTTGTATGCTCCGAGTGAATTTGCCGCCCTTTTCTCAAAAACAAGTGGCGGGTTATAGCCTGTTGTTGCTGAAAAGGCTGTGTAAAGTTCCTCAATGTATTTCCTACGGCGTCTTGTACTTGCGGTGGAGTAGGGTTTTGCCCTCTCGGCATCTGTTGCAAAGAATTGTTCTACTGCGGCAATGCTCTGCTGCTCAAAATCGGCAATGTCGCAGAAAGGGTAGTCATACTCTGCCATCAAGTGCCTGGGTAGGAGCTGCAACAGATTGACATTGTAAATGCTGCCAATGTTCTTCATATCCTTTATAAGCATTTGAAGCCTTTCTTCAACGCTGCGTTTCTCATATAAAGGCATCCGCTTCCACTCTTCCTCATCGGGGAGCATTATTGCAACGCTGTCGCGGTATGTCTTGAAAAGTATATCCATACTATAGAAAGGTGAAAGGTGAAAACGGAAAGCTCGTGCAAGCGAGTGAGTGAAAATTTATTTTCAATCGCAACGACAACGCGGGCTAGCGTTGTTTGCGACGACTGAACCTTTAGGTTTACAAAGGAGTGCGACAAGGTCGCCTTAAAGCCGAGGTTCAACCGCTCGAAGTGCGGTTAAAGGTGCAAGCGAGTGAGTGAAAATTTATTTTCAATCGCAACGAGCCTATTCTTTAAAGGTTATATACCGTTTTCGGCACGCCAATCGTCGAATTTCAATATCCTTCTCTCAGGAGTCTTTTCAAGAATCTCCAATAGAACCTCCAATGCCCCACGCATTGAATCCCTGTCGGTGAGTTCACGCACCGGCACACGCGTTCCATCGGGCACTGTGCATATATACCACTCGCCGTCTGTAACAGATTTTACAAAATCCTTACATTCTCCATTGTAGAGGGCATCCTGCAACTTAAATGACCCGGTGCGTATGAACTTGTCACGCTCATCATAATCATCGGGCAGGTGAGTTGCTGCATCGACCCGTCTCCACTCCACATAATCGGCAGCCGTTCTTATCTCCTTATGGCAACGGCTTATCTTGCTATTTGCAAATAAATGTATTCTCGCTTTTTCCGGCATTACACTATACATTACCTTGCATTTGGGGTTGCGATACTCGTTATAGGCCTCCTTGGCATTGTCGAGTATCTCCTTGTATTCTCTGTAAAGTTCTGCAAATGAAGATTCGCCGGTTTGCAAATATTGTTCAATGTGCTTGCGTATGATTGGCGTGGCAAAATCGCCGAAACTTACCTTGGGGCTGAAGGTGTATGCAAATGCAGCGTTCTTCACTCCCTGCATAGCGGCGAGCAGCAGTTCTTGTATCGGTTTTCCGCTGTTTTCATACTCCTTGGTTATTGCTATGGCTCTATGGGCATTGAGCCAGCGTATTTGGTTTATTTCATAGCATCCCTCGTATGTTTCGTATATATATGCAGCGTGTTCTTCTTCGCTCATCTCTTTAACCTGGTTCAAAGGCATGCGACAGCCCAAACCGGGTGTAAAATCCTGAAATACATATAAGAGAAATCTCTCCTCACGTTCAATCAGCGGCTCTGTCTCTGCAATCTTTTTTATAAATTCATCGAGGTTGAAGTTCTTGCTTTTCAAGTGCTCAATGATATGGCCGCCCCCTCTGTTTGTAACACTTTTTGTTATCTTCAGTTGTCGCATAAGTCTAAATGATGTAATTAATCAATTCCAGTCGTCCCACGACCTATAACCCCATTCGTGCAATTCCGCCGCTATTCCCTTTTAAGGTTGAGTATGAGATTGAGGAAAGGTTTGTGCTCCGTTACTTTTACCGCTTCATAACTTTGGGTTTTCTTACTTGTAATCCTTGAACCTCTCAACAAGCTTATAACAACAGTAATTCAGTTTTTTAGTATAAAGCTCATTAAGGAATTTTGTCATTTGCTTTGATGTCATTGCAGCTAAAGGCTTTGCAGTGTGCACATTGTAGATGGCAATTGTGGTGCTCTCTTTTTCACTGATTTCGCAGTTGCAGGGCAATAATATTTGATTTTTCATCAGCAAGTCGCGTATCTCATTGGCAAAGGAAATGTCTCTTTCAACGCGAAATGCCAATTTATACTCATTCCCGAAGAACATATTCCTTGCATTTATTCCTACAAATTCCAAACGGGCCTTTGCAAATTCTTTAAGCCCTATTTGCACTGTTCCGCAGTTGTTCCAGGCAACATTTCCGCGACATTCAACTCTCCATACCTTTTTCCACTTTTTCCACTGTCGGTTGAGTATATCGGCTGTGTTTTTTTTCAATTCACCAAAAGCA
>JAZRGF010000171.1:0-1344 GCA_045644005.1 Bacteroidaceae bacterium
CTCGGGCTCGGTCTGTGGGGTGTAGTGGAAACGTACACCATTGTTCTTCATGTACATTGTTGAACCCTCGTACTGCTGACGGAAGTATGTACAAGCCGAAACAATCTGATAAGTCTTGCCTTCCTGTGGCTGTGTGATTGCTGCATTCTTGTAGTTGGCGATTGCTTGCTGGATAGCAGCTGTATCGCCACCATCGAGTGCGGCCTGCAATGCATCATAAACCTCGGCTGCAGGGTAGCCCACGCCACCGCGTATGCTCTTTGCAAGAATATCCTCGGCCTCAATTACAGCAGCCTCCTCGGCAGTGTATTCTGTTGGCTCAATGAAGTATTTGGCATACTGGTAGTCAAGATAATCGAGAATCTCGTCATGGCTCTGCAAACGGTTGTAGAACGATGTCCAGTTCTTCTTGTTGTTCGGCAACCAACCAATCTCGGCAAGCGCAAACATACGTGGCAACAACTGGTACTCAACCTCGTCGATGTCGTTTGTTGTCTCGGTCCACATATTACCCTGTACACCCAAAGCAAACTCCTCCTTGCCGCCAAGTGCACCAAGTGGGTTAAGCCTGTAGATTTCGTCGAGAGTGTTCACACCCCAACCGCCGTTGTATGGCTCATCAACAGGGCGTTGGCTATCTTGTGCCTGCTGGAAGTCGAGATAGAGGTGGCTGTAAGGAACGATGATTGATTTCATGCCTCTCTTAGCAGCTTCACTGCTATAGTTAAGGCTGTTCCATGCCATGATAACAGGCTTTGTCTTGTTGTGGTCGTTCCACTTTTTGAGGAACTCGTCCCAAACAATGATGTCCTTGTTGTAGTTCTCCTTGAGGTAGATACCGAGTTCCTCAACCAACCAAGACTGCAACTGGTGAACGCCGTCGAGGCCAAGTTTCTGAACAAGTGCAAGACACTGCTGGTTTGTTGCCCACTGCTCTGTGGGGCACTCATCGCCACCGATGTGTACATAATCGTATGGGAATGTCTCGGCAATGTGGCCAAGAACGCACTTGAGGAATGTGATAACCTCTTCGTTACCAATGTTCAATACGTCGTGTGAGATACCGCCGTCAACGCGAACTTCGTACTGCTTTGTGGGGTCGCAACTGAACTCGGGGTATGATGCCACTGCGGCAACCATGTGGCCGGGGAGGTCAATCTCGGGGATAATCTCAATGTTGCGTGCCTTTGCATAGTCAACAATCTCCTTGAGGTCGTCGAGTGTGTAGTACATGCCACGGCCATACTCGGTATCGTCATAGAAGTTCTGTCCGTCGGCATTGCTGAACGATGCCTTGCGGATGGCACCAACCTCTGTCAATTTTGGATATTCGGGAATCTCAAC
>JAZRGF010000172.1:0-5444 GCA_045644005.1 Bacteroidaceae bacterium
CTGCTGTACGCGACGGCCTGTGAGGTCGTAGATTACAGTCTCAGCGTCTGCATCCTCAACTGCCTCGATACCTGTTGTACCCTCGAAGTTGAACTGGATAGCCTTAGAAGCCGATGCAATCTCAAGATATGCCTTGTTTGCGTTGTTGAACACTGTGCCTTCCTCTACCTTAGCGGGGTAGAGACCTACAACATCGCCAACCTTTGAGAGGACATATATTCTTGCATTTGCTGCGGGCTCTATGTTCTTGTTGTAGAGTGTACCTGCGAGCATACTTGTAGCCTCGGCTGTGTTAGCTGTGTATGTGAATGTGTAGTCGCCCTGTGCTGCGTTCACGAATACCGCTGTGTTTGCAGGAAGGACACCCTCAACCTCGCTCAGTGTAGCCCAATCGCCGTTGATTGAAGTTACTGCGTAGCAAGTAACGTTCTCGGGGATAACAGCATTGTAACCAAGGATAAGTGTAGACCACTCGGCAGCGCTTACTGCAAGAGTATAGCCGAATGACTCGGCCTCGTCGATGTACCAAGCCGATGCGTTGTCCTTGTTAGGCTGTTGTTCGGCAGTACAGTCCCAGTTTGCGATACCGTTGCCCGAACCCTGAGCGTGGAGCATATTGCCATTTGCTCTGATGATGTACTGGTCGTCGCCAAGGAGTGTGGGAGCAACATTTGCTGCTGTCTCGCTCATTGAAAGACCGTTGAGGTACATACCTGTGTGCAGGTTCTTAGCGTAGTAGTTGTCGCCGTCCTTCTCTATTGTCCACACAGCGTTAGAGTTAGCACCGTTGTGGCCGTTAGCCCATTTAACAGCGTTGTTTGCGTTGGTGTAGATGAGGGCGGTTGTGTTAACATAGTTGCGATAAGTGTTGGCCGAACGTATGTTGTAGAAACCGCCTACTGTGGGCTGGTTGCTGTACTCCTCGAGGAGGAATGCCGATGAATAGTTGTCGTTGAAGAAAGCTGCATCGGCTGCATCGAATACTCTGTCGCCGGTCTTTACAACTACTGCACCGTAAACCTCACTGCCATTGCTATCGTGGCCGCGCATACTGCGCCAGTAGAGGAGGCCAAAGAGCTGCTCGTTGCTGTTGGCCGAAACGCTACCGCCGTTTGCAATCTTGGTAAATGTGATGTTGGCTCTCTTGTCCTTGCCGTCCTGGAAGCCCTTGTAGTTGGCGTCTGTTACCTTGTTTTGTCCATCCTTGTCGCGGTAAACGAGGTATTTGCCGTCTATTGTCTTTAGGCTGATGCCGCCGTTCTCGTTTGCCTCACAACCATAGAGGGCTGTCAATGGAAGCTCAGCATTCTCGGCACGCTCAATTATTTTAATACCCTCGGTTGTGTAGTTAAGGTAGTATTTTCTACCGCTCTTTGCAACAATAGAAAGAGTATAAGCCTTGCCTGCCGAGGGAAGCTCTACGTCGGTGATTGAGCAGTATGTCTCAATTGCATTTTGAAGTGCTGCAACTGTTGCTGCTGTAGCTTCGAGCTCGGCTGCCTCAATTGCTGCCTCAAGTGTTGCACGGCCCTCGTCGTTGGCCTTGGGATAACCTACACCCTCAAGGCTGAGCAACTGCTGTGCTTTAACAATAAGAGCTGCTGCGGTGCTTTCAAAATCGGGAGTGGGCATTGTGATGTCGCCCGAAATTGTGTACAGGCTGTCGGTAATCTGCTCAAGGCTGAAGTTGCGGTAAACGATTGTGTATCCTGCGCCGTATGTCTCCTCCTCATAGAGGAATGCAATTGTCGAGTCGCTCTGGAAACACATAGTTGAGTAAGCCGAACCCATACGTGATACCTGGAAGCTGCCGTCCCAGTCCTTTGCAAAGTTTGCAGGAGTGTCGTAGTCCTCGGCCGATGCAAGCTCCTTGTAGAAGATACCTACGTTTGCACGTCCGCTACCGAAGGGAAGAGACTGCAATGCAATCCATACCTTCTCGCCGTCCTCCTTGCGTATTGCAGGCATAATCATAATTTCACAGTTTGTTGGGTTGTTGTTTGCAAAAGTACCGTTGTTGCTTGAGTTTGATGTAGCACGTGTTCCCCAAGTACCGTATGCTTTCTCAAAGTCGGTGAATGTAAAGATGTTGAAGTGACGGCCACCCGAGCAGCGTGAGCTGATGATGATATTACCGTTGGGAAGCTCCTCAACCTTGGGCTCGTCGGCACCGTCGGGAATGGGGGCAACCTCTACACCTCCAAGAACGTCCCAGCTACCGCCAAAGTCGTCGCTGTAGAGTACAAAGTTTGTGTATGTAGCATTCTTGTTCTTCAACAACACTGCGCAGTAGAGACGATAGTAGTCGTTAACCTTTACGTAGCGGCTCTGGTGTATCTTACCTGAACCGATGAACATTGCCATTACAGGACCGTGGTTCACGCTGTTGTCCCACATTTCATAGATGGGGTCGGCGATGTCAACAGGCTCGCTCCAGGTCTTACCGTTGTCCTCGCTGTAGAAACGTGCGATATTCTGGTGGTTGTTGCGTGTACCGCCGGGGAACGATACATTACCTGCGCAGCTGAGTATAAGTACACGGTCGCTCTCTCTGTCGGCAACTATACAGGGGTCGCCAAAGCCTACGTGCATAAAGTCGGGAGAATTGGCACCTTGTCCCTCAACAACTGCAAATGTGTTGCCCCAATTAGCACCGTTATCCTCGCTTATACGTGCGTGAAGGTCGAGACGTCCGTTTTGTACCATACCAATATCTGCACCGCTGTGGCGGTAGTCGGCTACTGCAATGAGGTTACCGTTTCTTGCTTCTGCAATTGCAGGGATACGGTAGGGGATAGCACCCTGGAGTGTGATGAAGATGTCTGTTCCGGCTGCAGCCTCGTCTTTTGCGCGTTTGAGAGTGATGTAGAGGTCGTTGAATGTGATACCCTTGTTTGCACCGCTCTGTGTGAATTGTGCTGTGCGGGCAGGTGTCTCAAAGTTTACATTGAGTGCCTGCTCTACCGATGATGAGGTGAATGTGCTGCCATCTATTGTAAGGGTAAGTTCATAGTTCTCGGTAGTAGTGTTTACGTACTTTGAAGATATTCCTGTTACATCTATTCCCTCGGGTGCTGTGATGGTGTAGGTCGAAGTACCGCTCTGTCCCGAGTAACCTGCTATGTTGCCGTTTGACAAGGTCATATTGTTTGCGCTTGCAGCAAATGAGAGTCCCTCAACTATTGAGCTCTCCCAACGTGAGTGCCAGGTTTTGTTTGCGTTGCTTGCAGTGAACTCTCCGCTCTCGCTGTTTACGGGAACGCTGGTCTCGGCAAAAAGAATGTTGAGTGTAGAACCAGAGTCGGCACCTGTGCTCCAGAATGCGAACTTGCCGCCTCTGTTGTTTACCTTGTTCGAAGGATAACCCTTCTCGTACATATAGAAGTAAGTGTCGCCCTCGCCAAGATTGTCCGATTCTGCGAACAACCACATATCGGTGTAGCCCTCGGGCACAGCGTTGGCATCTACAAGAATGGGATATGACTCGGCGACTGTGTTGCCAATCATATTTGTGGGTGCTGCAAGAACCTTTCCTGTACCGCCCTGGTTGTTGTAGAGCTTGTAGCCGTATGTGTTGTCACCAACGAACGCCCAGAGCTGTGCGGCGTTGTTCACGTCCGACTTGGGGTTGTTGAGTGCGATGTGGTTGCTTGAGCCGTTGTCGCCGATGACAAGGCCGCTTGCTCCAATCTGCATTGTGTACCAAGTAGTGCTCTTTGCAAACTGCCCGTCGGTAATTGTTGTTGCGTTGAAGAGTTTTTCACCCTCGGGCTGAACAGCGGGATGGAAATACTCATCCATTGCAGCAAGAAGTTCTGTTGCATTGAATGAACCCACCTCGGTAAATTCCAATCTGTTTCCATCATCAGCAGTATTATAGTCGGCAACTACACCATAAGTCCAACCGCCAGAGAAGTTAAGACGGTCGTTACCAGCGAAAAGGATAACTTTATAGTCTCCATCTTCGGCAATAGTAATATGCTGCTCGGGGTTCTCGGTGAGTTTGACATACTTGCCCTCGTCATTTGTAAAGCGCTGTGCACCTACAGAGTAAAGATACTTCTTACCCTCGTATTCCACAACGACGAACTGCTGTGCAGCGTCCTCTGTATTCACGGCAATATCCTTGTGCTTGTAGCCGTTGTATGTACCGCCACAGTGCGAGAGGTAACCCTCACTTGCACTTGCATAGAGTGCACCACGGGCCTTGTCTTTTGCTGTAATATGATACAAGGGAACGCTTATATTATCGGGCTGCTCGGGTTTGACGGGTATCAGTTCTTCGAGTATCCAAGCACTCTTTTGAGCTTCAGTAGCGTCACAGAAGGTGTAGTATGTACCCCCAACATTCTGCACCTTGAAGTATTGGGTTGCATTCTTTTGGATATAGTACTCGCCGTTGTTCTCGGTGAAGATTAGTTCCGATTTATCGGTTGCATTCACATCGACATTCCACGATTGGCATTTGATGTAGTAGTTGTCTGACGACTTAAGGTAATAGTTCCCGCCAGCTGCTTCGAATGTAAAGCACTCGCCCTCTGACGAGAGGCATACACCACCCTTTGTTCCACTGGAGTGCTGGTCATAATTCTCTATTGCAAGATAGAGACCAGTGCTTTTTTCCTTTAAGCGGTATTGCTTACTGGTGTCAATCTGTGCCATCAATGTTCCTACAGATAGGAGCATCATAGCAAAGAAAATTGTTGATAATCTTTTCATTTTGTTTGATTTAAAAAATATGATTAAAATAATATTTTACAAATTCCGGTACATCTCTAAAAAAATCGTGCAAAGATAACACAAATAATTCAAATTTACAAATATTTAATATTTCTGCAACAACCCAGCACCACTGCATCATATTGTTGCAAAAGGCATTAAAACAGGAGCCCAACGCTCCCGGCACAATATTAAGAGAAGTAAGAAATATTAATTAGAGGAATGAATGAAAACAGAAATAACTTTTATCGGACACCAATAATTTAAAATAAAAAATTCCCCCTTTGAAAAAAGGAGGAATTTTTCGTTTATAGTATGAGGATTACTTCCAAAGATTACCCCATTCACCACGTTGCTGCTTACCAAGCTGAACACCATCGTTCTTTGTATCAACAACGTTGCCTGCGCCACCAATAATATTGATTGATGCTGCAACCATTGACTCAGAAACAACAGTCAACTCTGTTACTGCGGGAGCTATATATGTTCTTTTCATATCTATTCTATTATTTATAGTTCAACAATCAACATTACTTAACAAGAACCTTTTTACCGTTAACGATATAGATACCTGCAGCGTTCATCTGCTGTACGCGACGGCCTGTGAGGTCGTAGATTACAGTCTCAGCGTCTGCATCCTCAACTGCCTCGATACCTGTTGTACCCTCGAAGTTGAACTGGATAGCCTTAGAAGCCGATGCAATCTCAAGATATGCCTTGTTTGC
>JAZRGF010000173.1:0-1201 GCA_045644005.1 Bacteroidaceae bacterium
CCTATTTTTTCACCGCAGATGTCACAAAATTTCTTATCAAAAAGTCCCATAATAATTTTCTCCTTTAAAATATATAGATTTATTACAATTTAATTATTTAGCATCGCTTTCGTTGAAGATGTCACCGCATTCGGGGCAGAACTTGGGAGGATTCTTGGGGTCTTCGGGCTTCCATCCGCATTTGTCGCACTGATAAAGAGGTGCGCCTTCGGGTTTCTTTTGTCCGCAGTTGGGGCAGAATTTACCTTTGTTCACTGCACCGCAGGAACAGCTCCAGCCTTCTTCGGCAGGTTTCTTCGCTCCGCATCCTCTGCAAAAGTTACCGCTTACAGTTGCTCCGCAAGCACATTTCCAACTGTTTGCAGGTGCTGCGGGTGCGGCTGCAACTGCGTTTGCCATTGCCTGTGCCTGTGCGTCAATCAGCTGCTGAGCGTGCTGCTGTGCCGACATTTGCTGTTGCTGCTGAACGCCTGCATTATACAGTGCCATCGGATCAAAGTTTCCGCCTGGGTTTGCTGCCATGTTCATACCCATAAAGCCCATCATTGCTCCGTTTTCATTTGCTGCTGCAGCTTCCATTGCATTCGCTCTTGCATCAGTCATTCTGCCTGCCATCATAAACGGATTTGAACCCATTGTGGCGGCATCTTCCATCTGATTGATTTTCTTCATATCCTCTTCGGTGAGGGTAATCGGATTAAGTGCGATGGATTCAACCGAAATACCTCTGCGCTGTGTCCATTCAACTGCAAGTGCCTTATTGAGAGCATCCTTAAGCTCTGTTGTGTGTGCAGGAATCTGTGCAGGACGGAGTTCGAGTTCTGTGAGCATTGCAAATGCAGGCTGAAGAGCTGAAATGAACTCTGTTTTGAGCTGATTGTCGATTTCTTCTCTTCTGTATTCATCGCTTACGTTACCTGCAATCTTTGTGTAGAAAAGAAGAGGATCTGTGATTCTGTAGGAATAGATACCGTTGCATCTTACCTGAACTGAACGGAACAGACCGAGTCTTTTATTTGCAACCTCAAACATAAAGGGATTGGGTGTGCCGAACTTGTTATCAAGAATTTCCTTTGTGTTGAAATAATAAACTCTCTGGTCTTTGCCTGTGTCTCCGCCGTATGTAAATCTCTTACCGATTGTTTTGAATGTTTCCTTGATTGTGTCACCGAGTTTCCCCGAGAAGATTGAAGGCTCTGTT
>JAZRGF010000174.1:0-9255 GCA_045644005.1 Bacteroidaceae bacterium
ATCAGCAGAAACCGCAAGAACCTCCGGCGCAGCCACGCCCGACGCCAAGAATGCTTTAGACAGGGCTATAAAAGCCCTATTCTCCGCAACAGAAGTACCGATTGCACCCAAAACGGTCACAGCACCGGACATACGGTAATAAACGCGGTTCGAGCCATCGCCGGTGAGCCTCACTACAGAATGCGGTTCACTGCCGAAAGTTTTTATATACAATTCACTTAATTTTTCCATTATAAAAAACTTTGACCGCGAATATAACACAAGTAAATGACAAAAGAGTTGTTTGCTCCAAATTTATTTTGAGCAACACACAACAAAGACAGCGGGCGCAATTGCGCCCGCTGTACAAACTATATCATATCAATTACTTTACAAGAACCTTTTTGCCGTTGATTATGTAGATACCCCATTTTACAATCTCGCTCAACTTACGGCCCTGCAGATCATATACCACCCTCTCGCAGCCCTCTGCCTCAACATTCTCAACACCTGTACCATCAGTAACATTGAGCATTACATCAATTATCTGTCCACCATAGTTCGAGAATGTACCACCGAAATTCATGTCACTGTCGCCGGCAGGGTCAATGCTACACCAGTCCTGCTTGATACGCAAACGATAATGTCCGGTCCTCGCAGGCACCGCAAACGAAGGAAGAACAGGATAGCTGCGGTCGTCACCTGAAATCATCTGCCCCTCACTGTTCCATCCGCTGGCATCGCTATTGCCACCATTGTTATAGAACGAATATGCCACAAGATCGCCAGTAGGCTTCCAGTTGCTATTCCCCTCTATCGAAGCTGCAAAACCGTTCTTGTCATAGTCAATATAAACATAGTGGTTCACCCACGAACCTTCTGTGACAATCTCAACCGAAACCTGTTCGCCGGGAGCAACGGTAAACACAAACGACTCTGTCAAGTCAAGATACTCGCTTGAACGCTCCGAAGCAGTAAGGTCATGGCTTACCTCGCCATATTCAGCACTCACAAACTTGACTGCCAAAATATCACGCTCGGCATAGTTTCTTGTACCCGTATTTGTTGGGGTGTAGTCCACATCCTCACCCGGAGTAGGTTCCGGTTCCACAATCTCACCTACTGTTACATTCGGATTCTCAATCAACATCCATACAGCTCCGGAATCATCATTGCGCCATACTGAAAGCGGCGCATCCAATTGTGGAGCGGCACACATATATCCAAGTTCCGCATTTGCATGGCTTGGATATGCATTGAATGCAAACTTTCCACCACCCAGGTCAACAACCGACAAAGATACTGGTTCCGAAGAGAATGAACAATATTTCAGGTTGTCGTCAAATGTATACATTGGAGTATTCAGATACATCCCGGCACCGACATTATACAGCTGATACTTGTCGCCGTCCTTGACAACCTGCCAGCAAGCATTCTCTGATGTGATGTCAACCTCCTGGGCATAATCGGTATCCTTCAACTGGTGGTCACTATCACCTCCAATCATGCCGGCAACCCACACCATGTCACCATGACCCTCCTCATATATTGCATATGTTGTGTAATGCTCATTGTAAAGGACATATGTCTTGTTTGCATGAGCATTGTCAAGAGAGTACAATCTGCCACCAAGTTCCTTAGGACCCGGTTCGGGCTCCGGCTCGGGTTCTTTTACTGTAAAAACAATTTCACCGCTGCAGACAACATCCTCGCCATTTATCTCACGTGTAACAAGACCTGCACGTATATAAAGCGGATAGCTACCCGTAACGGTTATGGGGTTATCGACAACAATTGTCAGCACCCTACCGGCGACACTGAATGAAGCCGTATTGTTTTTTGAGCCAAGATATATCTTTGTCGCCACTGCTGCATTGTATGCCCCGGCAATGTCATCACTGTATTCAATAGATATCGTCTGCAAAGACTCCACTACCTCGGCCGGAGTTACCGAAACAACCTCCAAAGGCTCTATATTGACGCTTGCCACCGTAAACTTTATCTCTCCGTTACAAACCACCGCCTCACCGTTGCTTTTACAAGTAATGAGCCCCTCTGGGATGTAAAGCATATACTCTCCCGGAGCGGTAATTTCATTTTTCAATGTCAGCGTCAGGAAATTCTTCTCCACAACAAAAGAAGCTCCATTGACCTTCAAAGGCTTGGTGGTAGTTCTCAAAGAATCCACGTAAATCTCAGACAAAAGGAATGGGTCATATTCACCTTCGATATCCTCATCATACTCAACAACAATTGTCTGCAAAGACTCCACAGGCTTGGATGGAGTCACAGAAACCACCTCGGCAGTAACTTTCTCCGACGCGTCCCTCACTGTAAATTTGATTTCGCCGTTACATACAACATCCTCACCATTTGCCTTGCGCGTTATCAACCCCTCCGGTATATACAAGCCATGCTCACCGGCTGTTTCAAGTTTCTTATCCAAAACGATTGAAAGCACACGACCTTTGACACTGAACGAAGCCGTATTCTCACTTGAGCCCACATAAATCCTTGACGAAGCTGCATCGCTGTATGTGCCGACAATCTCGTCGCTGTATTCAACTGTAATATTCTTCAAATTCCACACCGGTTTGTCTGGAGTAACCGACAAGACTTCAAGTTCCGGTGCCTTAACCGTAAAAACAATTTCACCGTCGCATGTAACATCCTTACCGCTGACCTCACGCGTGACAAGTCCTTTGGGGATATAAAGCGGATACTCGCCGGGCAATGTTATCTCCCTATCCAATGTTATATTGAGTACCTTGCCATTCACGCTGAACGAAGCCTTGTTCAAAACTGTGCCCACATATATCTTTGTCGACGAGGTCGGTTTGTAGGCACCCGAAATAACATCGCTATACTCTATGGCAATCGTCCTCAAAGACTCCACTGCTGTCCCAGGTGTCACAGAAACTACGGTAAGAGGTTCCTCGGGCTTGAATGCTACTGTATAGGTGTGATGATTGCCACTTGCCTTTGCTGCACGTTTGATGTGCGACATAATGGCATCTATAGTATACCCTTGCACCCTGCTGCCGCTTGCAGCACAGTCATTACCCTTTACCGTAATTGTCAGTACACAGGTCTCATTATCAAAACTCTTTTCAATGACAGCACCACGTCCGTTTGAGGTAACGGAGAGCTTGTTCTCATAATAGGGCTCGTCAATAGCATATGATGTCTTGCCCTTCTGAAAATAGTTTTTTCCGTTGTAGGTGAGTGATGCAAGCTCCGAGTAGTAGACAAACTCCACATCGTCGGCCTCAAGAACACTGTTCTCCTGCACATTATTTCTTGTCCAATAGTCACCGCTCGAAATAATTATGTTCAGCTTTTCGGGAATAAAATCATTCTCATAGTTCAATGGTACAGTAATCTCCTGCCAATCATTGTTTGTTGTGGTTGAGAATTCATGGTCACAACTTGCAATCCTCACACCATTACCGCTACTTGAGACCTTGCCCATTACAGCACGGTCCGTATCATCCTTGGTGTCGTTCGATTTAGCCGAAGTGATATCATTCTTGAACGTACCTTTCCATAAGTAAGCTATAATATGCGCTTTTTCACCAGTACCGCCGGTGCGTTTGAACCAACCCTTGATGGCATCGGGACGGTAATTGAACGGCATACTGCCATACATACCGCCATCACAGTCAGAAACAGTAGAAACGGCATAAACCCATGGAGTTGCAAAGCTTATGAAAGCAGGAGCATTGGATCCGATACCGGCAGCACCCACCCACTTGTTTTGTAACTTTACAGCCGAGCCGTTACGGCCTGTCGATTTAAAAATAAGCGTTTCTTGCTTTGTTGCATTTGCAAAAAGAACCTTGACACTTTGGTTAATACTCGAACCATACCAGCTTGTAGGTTCATCACCAGGACGCTTACGCATCTCATTGCCGTTGGACGACTGGTACGTGCTTCCGGCATTACCGTCGCCTTTCCAACTGTCGAAGTTGCCATTAGGAATATACTGCGCATTTGCCACAATAGCAACCACAGCCAATAATGTAGTAAAAAATTTCCTCATTATACCTTATTTAAATATTTCATAGTAATCAACGGACATAGACACACTACACCCAAATACACAATTATTTGCAAAGTTAGTCCAAAATTCGCAGAATTTAAACCGTTATACTTTTTTTTTGATTCTACACGCGAAAATGAACAACATTGGCAGCAAAACAGAA
The DNA here is from genome assembly GCA_045644005.1 of Bacteroidaceae bacterium. Taxonomy (GTDB): domain Bacteria; phylum Bacteroidota; class Bacteroidia; order Bacteroidales; family Bacteroidaceae; genus HGM04593. Next base: position 4,185 of record JAZRGF010000174.1, read on the forward strand.
AGCAAAAGACATTTTTCCACAAATTACGCAAAATCATTTAAAAACATTCGCCGCCACCGAACACATACAATCATTTTGCTATTTATTTAAAAAAAATGCTTGCAATTCTTTATTTTCAAAAAACAATGTATTACTTTTGCAGAAAAGTACTGAACAAAGTAAAAAAAACAATATAATAATGAACGTAGCAACCACATTAGAGAGCCTCAAGAGAAGATTTCCCAATGAACCGGAATATTTTCAGGCAGTAGAAGAAGTTCTCCACTCTATTGAGGAGGAGTACAACAAACACCCCGAGTTTGAAGCAAACAACCTCATTGAACGCCTTTGTATCCCCGACAGAATTTTTACATTCCGTGTAACATGGATGGACGACAACGGCAACGTGCAGGTGAACACCGGCTATCGCGTACAGCACAACAACGCCATCGGCCCCTACAAGGGCGGTATCCGTTTTCACCCATCGGTAAATGTAGGCATTCTCAAATACCTTGCATTTGAGCAGACTTTCAAGAACTCACTCACCACCCTGCCAATGGGAGGTGCAAAAGGCGGTTGTGACTTTGACCCCAAAGGCAAGAGCAACAACGAGGTCATGCGTTTCTGCCAGGCATTCGTTACAGAGTTGTGGCGCCACATAGGCCCCGAAATGGACGTACCGGCAGGTGACATAGGCGTTGGAGCGCGCGAGGTGGGCTACATGTTCGGCATGTACAAGAAGCTCACACGTGAATTCAACGGTGTATACACCGGTAAAGGACTTGAATTCGGCGGTTCACTCATACGCCCCGAAGCTACCGGCTACGGAAACATCTACTTCCTGCAGGAGATGCTCAAGACCCGCGGTCTTGATATCGCAGGCAAGGTATGCCTTGTATCAGGTTCGGGCAATGTGGCACAATATACCGTAGAGAAGATTATTCAGCTTGGCGGAAAGCCCGTTACCATGAGCGACTCCAACGGCTACATCTATGACCCCGAGGGCATTGACCGCGAGAAGCTCGACTTCATTATGGAGTTGAAGAACGTGCGCCGCGGACGCATCAAGGAGTATGCCGACAAGTATGGCTGCAAATACGTTGGGAACGCACGTCCATGGTGCGAGAAGGGCGATATTGCACTGCCATCGGCAACACAGAACGAGATCAACGGCGACGACGCCAAGGCGCTTGTTGCAAACGGTGTGATAGCAGTATCGGAGGGCGCGAACATGCCTTCAACCCCCGAGGCCATCCACACATTCCAGGCCGCAAAGATTCTCTACGCACCGGGCAAGGCATCAAATGCAGGTGGCGTATCGGTATCCGGTCTCGAGATGAGCCAGAACTCCGGCAAAATCAACTGGAGCAGCGCCAAGGTCGACGAAATGTTGCACGAGATCATGCACAACATCCACAGCGCATGCGTGAAGTACGGTACATGCGAGGATGGCTACATTGACTATGTCAAAGGCGCCAACGTTGCCGGCTTCCTCAAGGTTGCCAAGGCAATGATGGCACAGGGAATTGTGTAAAACAACACACTCCGGCTTGTGGCCTAATCAGAAAAATTAAAAATAAAATCTCTCAACACGAAGACAAGTCCCGGCAACAACCGGGATTTGTCATTCTTTTTATTATCTTAGCAACGCAAACAAAAAACAAACGGCACTCATGCAAAAGAAATCAAACGCCTGGTTGTGGATTCCCACGCTCTACTTTGCATCGGGACTCCCATACCATGCCATCACATCAATATCGGACATAATGTACAAGGACATGGGCATTGGCAATGCCCAAATTGCAATGTACACCAGCCTCTTGCTCATCCCCTGGACTATCAAACCGCTATGGAGCCCGTTTGTAGAGATGATAAGCACCAGGCGAAAATGGACATTGGCATCGCAACTGCAGCTCGCCATCTGCTTTGCAGCAATAGCCTTGGCCATCCCATCAAGCCATTTCCTTGCACTCACATTGGTTGCACTGTTTGCCGGAGCATTTGTCTCCTCAACGCATGACATCGCCCTCGACGGCTTTTACATACTCGGTTTGCCACAGGAAAAGCAATCCTTCTTCTCGGGCATACGAAACACATTCTACCGCATTGCAACAGTATTCAGTTCGGGCATCCTTGTCATGTTCGCAAACGGAGTAGCCCAAAAAAGCGGCAACGAGCAGACTGCGTGGAGCGCCACATTCGCCATCACAGGCATCATAATGCTCGCACTCTACCTTTACCATAAAAAAGCCATGCCAAAACCACAGAACGACACTGCGGGGACGACAAACAGCATAAAGGATGCATTCTGCAACTATGGCGACATCATAAAGACATATTTCCAGAAACCGGGCATATGGCAAGCACTGCTGTTCCTGTTGCTGTTCCGCTTCCCCGAGGCGCAACTTGGCAAGATGAGCAAGCTGTTCCTCATGGACCCGACAAGCAGCGGAGGCCTTGCGCTCGACAAAGGAGACATTGGTTTCATATATGGCGTAGTAGGAGTCATCGGTCTCATCATTGGCGGCATAGCCGGTGGAATATGCATTTCGCGCAAAGGACTCAAGTACTGGCTATGGCCGATGGTGATTGCAATCTCCCTACCCGATGCTGTATATATTTATATGAGCATGTTGCAGCCAAGTAACCTGTATATCGTTGGCAGTTGCATATTCATTGAGCAGTTGGGCTACGGTTTCGGCTTCACGGCCTACACGCTCTACATGATATATTTTGCACAAGGCAAATACCCCACTGCCCATTTTGCAATATCAACAGCTTTCATGTCACTGGGCATGATGCTCCCCGGAATGTTTGCCGGCAAGCTGCAGGAGGCAATGGGATATGAGAACTTTTTCATTTGGGTAACAGCCTGCACTTTCATTACATTTGCGGTATCGGCACTCATCAAAATTGACCCGGGATTTGGAAAAAGGCATAAATGACAAATATGATTGCACTCGCTTTGAAAAATATTCAAGTAAACTTGATATTTCTCGCTCGTTTATGCTATATTTGCAAGAATAATAGAAGAATATGATACTAATTGCAGATTGCGGTTCAACAAAAACCGATTGGGTATTGTGTGAGGATGATGAAATTATCGCCAGTGCAAGGACTCAGGGCCTAAACCCCACCCATCAGGAGAGCGAAGAGATTTTTGAGATTCTCTCGGCAGAGCTCACTGATGAATTCACGGCACACAACCCACAGAAAATATATTTCTACGGAGCAGGCTGTGCGTATGACACAGCCAATGACCGTATGCGCCGCGCACTTGAAAAAATCTTCACGACAAAGGAGATTCACATCAACAGCGACCTTTTGGCCGCCGCACGCGCATTATGTAAGCACGAGGAAGGTATTGCCTGCATCCTGGGCACCGGCTCCAACTCTTGCCTCTTCGATGGCGAAAAAATCGTAGACAACACCCCATCATTGGGTTACATACTTGGCGACGAAGGCAGCGGCGCACACCTAGGCCGCCAGCTCATAAGCGACTGCATAAAGAAGCAGCTGCCCAAAAAAGTGTGCGACAAGTTCTTTGAGCAGTACAATCTGGATGTCGCTACAATACTGGAGATGACCTACCACAGTTCACTCCCCAACCGCTGGCTTGCAAGCTTCACCCCGTTCTTGAGCGAGAACAAGCAGGTGCCCGAAATAAGCACAATGCTAAAGCAGTGCTTCAAGCTGTTTTTCCAGCGCAACACAATGACCTACAGGCGCTCGTGGTTGCCGATACACATAATAGGCAACATAGGCATCCACTTCGGCGAGGAGATAAAGGAGACCGCCGAGAGCCTGGGACTCTCCATCGGCAACATTGTAGAGAGTCCAATGAACGGTTTGATTGAATATCATAAACAGAACAAATAACATTATGAAAAAAGTATTTTTATCAGTTTTAGTATGCCTTGCATCGGCCGTACTGGCTTGCGGCTGCAAGGAAGAGAAAGGATTCAAGAAACTTGTATTGTCCGACAAGGCAAAGATTGACACCCTGTCATACATCGTAGGTATGGACATTGCAAACAGCATTGAAAAGAACATGATTCCAATGTTCAAGGTTGACTACAATGCAATGATGGATGTATTGGTACAGGCACTCGACCCCAAGGCAACAATTGAGGTAGAAGGCGAATCATTCAACAAGGAGAACTTCCGCGAGATTGGCGACAAGTATATGAGCCCCGAGCTCCAGGGCCGCATTATGGCTGCACAGGGCGACAGCACCGCAAACGTTTATGTCGACGACAAAGAGAAGCACATTGTCTCGGCTATTCTTGGTGCCGACATCGCCTACAGCGCATCAAACGTACAGTTTGAGATTGACAAGCGCTCACTCGTGACAGCCATTGACGACATACACAACAGCAAAGGCCGACTCACCGAGGAGTTCGCAATGGAGTACACACGCAACTACTTCACTGTAGTAGTTCCCGAGAAGAACAGAAAAGAGTCTGAAGAGTGGCTTGCAAAGATTGCAAAGCAGAAAGGTGTAAAGAAGACCGAGAGCGGCCTTCTCTACAAGGTTGAGAATGCCGGCGACGAAAATGTGAAGGCTATCAATGACGAGGATGTAGTAAAGGTACTCTACACCGGCCGCACAAAAGACGGCAAGGTATTCGACAGCAACCGTTGGGCCGACATGCCTGCGGAGCGCCAGGAGATGATGAAGACATACCAGCCCGACCAGGCAGAGAAGGACAACCCGATAGAGTTCCCTCTCAACCGTGTCATCAAGGGTTGGACCGAGGGTATGAAGCTCGTTGGCAAGGGTGGCAAAATCACACTCTGGATTCCATCGGATCTCGCATACGGCGAGAGAGGTGCCGGCCAGGACATCGGCCCCAATCAGGCACTCTTCTTCGAGGTTGAGCTCCTTGAGGTAACAAACAAGTAAAAAACAGACAGCTTATTCAAAGGCACCCTCCGTCGCAGTCAGCGACGGAGGGTGTTGTATTTAACGTGAGTTCGATATAAGAATTTATACTAAAATTTAGCGTATTATGTCATTCCGAACCTTGTGTGAGGAATCTCATTATACGCGGATTCAGAGATCCCTCGTCGCTACGCTCTGTCGGGATGA
>JAZRGF010000175.1:0-1794 GCA_045644005.1 Bacteroidaceae bacterium
GGGTCGTCCAAGTATTTAATTATGCTAATTAGGTCCATTTTTATGTCAAAATTTGTAAAACTTTATTGGTGTAAAGTTACTAAAAATCTACGACATAAACAAATATAACAATATGTATATCAAATAAATAAACAATATTTCAAAGAGCGAAATTTTATAAAATCTCTGGTGCGTCTGCCCTGTTATATAAAGAGAGAACTGCTTATCCCTACAGGTAGAAACATTTATCCCTGCAAGGATAAAATATTCTCCTTGCAAGTAGAAACATTTCTCCTTGCAGATAGAAAACAGACCAAACAAAGAGAAAAACAAATAAGCCTTATTATGAAAATTAAAAAATCAAAGCATGTCGTACATCATCACGACAATTACACTCCTGTAGTGCGCTGCACACTGAATCGACGACATAAAGTTTCGGGGCCCCAAAGAAAGGAATCGTGGTGTACGGGGGTATCAGTGGACTCACCACAGAAGCTCAATATCGAGCAGATGGCCATCAACATCAGCCACGCCACCACCGCCACTACCACTGATGTGAAACTCGTGTGGGACGCCCTGCGCAATGTCATCACCGAAGCCCTGTGTGAGGGAAACCGCATACAACTCGATGGTCTGGGCTCGCTCACGATGGAGCTGAGCAACCACACCGGCCCTACCCCACCCACAGGTAAAGATATCAAGATCAGCGGCATAAGCTTCCGCCCCGACAAGCACCTGCTCGACCGCCTTGCCGATGTAAAGTTCAAGGTCGTGGGTAAGGTGAGGCAGCCTCTTGCAGCTCCAGAGCTGGCCGATGCGCTGTACGAACACTTCGAGACACACGAGGACATCTGCGTCCGAGATTTTGCCCGCATCAGCCATTACGCCCCCAGCACCGCATACAAGAAATTGGCCGAATATGTAGCCTATGGCGAGATGGAGCGCGTGCCCCGTGTCAAGAGCTGCTTCCGCCCCACCCCAGGCAACTTCGGCCGCAAGTGAGCGCGCCATGCTTCCACAAAGACATAAAGCTAAGCAAAGATTTGCGTTGTTGAACATTCAACACACAGACACAAAGCAAGATAAGCCCACCAACATTTGCGGTAATCTTGCGGTAATCATGCGTAAACGGAAGGATATGTGATAGACTGTTGTTTCTTGGATGTTAACAACTTCGTTGTTGAGCTTTGGTTATTGACCGTTGTCTGTTGTCTGTTGACTCCAGTAATAACGAAAACCACCAACTCACAACTCGCAACTCACAACTCACAACTAAAAAAACTAACCTTTAACCTGCGGCTTGCCGCAATTAACCGCGCCAACGGCGCATTAACCTTTAATCGCTGCGAGGCAGCATTAACCTTTAACCATTAAATCAACAGAAGAGGCCAGTACCCAGTGTACCGACCTCTTTGTTTGTATACTATCTGTATTTTATCAGAACTCTACTTTGGGGGCACTGTGGGTGCCTTCCTCGGCTTCGAAGTAGGGCTTGGTGTCGAAGCCGTAGATGTTGCTGAGGATGTTGCGGGGGAACTTGCGGAGGTAGGTGTTGTAGCTGCGTGTGGCATCGTTGAAGTTGCGGCGCTCTACGGCAATGCGGTTCTCGGTGCCTTCGAGCTGTGCTTGCAGCTCCTTGAAGTTCTCATTGGCCTTGAGGTCGGGGTAGGCTTCACCCAATGCGATGAGACGGCCTAGCGCACTGCCTATCTCGCCCTGTGCCTTCTGGTAGGCCTTCAAGGTCTCGGGGGTGAGGTTCTCGGCATCGATGTTGATGGAGGTTGCCTTGCTGCGTGCTTCGATGACTTGTGTCAG
>JAZRGF010000176.1:0-11100 GCA_045644005.1 Bacteroidaceae bacterium
CTGGTTCTCACTATCGCAAAGCAGTGGCGTTGGTGGCGAGACCATTGTTGTAACAGCAAAGACCAACGATGGCGAGGAAGGACGCACAGGTACAATAACAATTGCCTCGGAGGGACGCTCGCTAAAGATAACGGTCGTCCAACAGGGACAATACCTTAAAATAAACTCTACAGCCGGCGAGGTGGGCGCAATGGGTGGTACGGTAAGTCTCAGTGTTACAACATCGGTGGGTGCAACAGCTGTAGTTGAGTATGAAGGCGCTGCAAAGGATTGGGTGACGTTTGAAAATGACGATAAAGGTGTCTACACTTTACAGGTTGCCTATAACCCGTCAGTGAACAGCCGCACTGCGCAGTTTGTTGTCAGACCCACAATGAGCGGTACAAACAGTGTATGCAGCAGTGGTGTTAAGTTCAATATCACCCAAAGTGGACGTGCCTTGAGTGCAAGTGTCGCCTCTATCGTAATTTCTGTTGCGGGTGGAGAATCTGCAACATATACAATAACTGCCGACAGCACTTATACAATCACAAAACCCGAAACTGACGATTGGTACACCTTGCAGCAGGATAGTGCGAGCTGTACTTTCAGTATTGTGGCAACAGACAATACAACCGGTGCCGAGAGGAACTCTTTGCTTACTATTTCGCTTACCGGCTTACCCAAAGACGAGGTTCACGGCATTGATATAGAAATTCTCCAATACGATGAATACAATGGACATGAATTCGTTGATTTGGGCCTGCCAAGCGGTGTCATGTGGGCCGATTGTAATGTTGGTGCAACCCACCCCCATGAGTTTGGCGGTTATTATGCCTGGGGTGAGACCGAGGAGAAAGAAAACTATGAGTGGAGCACCTACAAATGGTGTAACGGTAGTTATGATGCATTGACCAAGTATTGCGTAGACAGCAGTTATGGAACTGTTGATGGAAAAAAGTACCTTGAAATGGAGGATGATGTTGCGCATGCAGCATGGGGTGGCAGTTGGCGCATGCCTACTGCTGCAGAATTTGAAGAGCTGCGTAACGAGTGCTCTTGGTATTGGACATATGAAAATGGTAATAATGGTTATAGAGTTACAAGTAGAACTAACGGTAACAGCATCTTCCTCCCCGCTGCGGGTTATCGTGTCGGCGCGGGAGTCAACCTTAGTGGCAGAAGCGGCTACTATTGGTCATGTTCGTTGTTTGACTCCAGTTGTTATGGCGCTTACTACTTGCTCTTCTACAGCGACTACTACGAAATGAACAACTACTACCGCTGTTACGGCCGTAATGTACGTCCTGTACACGGAGTTGTAAAATACTCAGTCTCTGTAAGCTGTAATGGCAATGGCTCGGTGGCAATCTCTGGCAATTCCGGTACATCGGCAATGTTTGAAGACGGTTCAACCGTCACCGTTATTGCAACGCCTGATGAAGGGTATGTTTTCAGCGGCTGGTTCGTTGATGGAGATTTTGTCAGCTCCAGTACTGAATATACTTTTACTGTAAGTGTCGATGTCACTTTGGTTGCAAGGTTCTATGAGGCAGATTTGTATAGCGGTTATATTGTTGGTTATGAATATGTCGACCTTGGTTTGCCAAGCGGATTAAAGTGGGCAACTTGCAATGTTGGTGCATCATATCCCGAAGAATATGGTGGTTACTACGCTTGGGGTGAGACCGAGGAAAAAGAAAACTACGATTGGAGTACTTATAAATGGTGTGAGGGAAGTGAAACTACAATGACCAAGTATTGCATCCATAGTAGTTATGGCACTGTTGATAACAAAACCGTTCTCGCCCCCGAGGACGATGTAGCACATGTAAAATGGGGCGGTGGTTGGCGAATGCCAACTTCTGAAGAGTTTAAAGAACTCATGGACAACTGCATTTGGGATTATACAAATATTGTTATGCCGGTTACTGCTGGTTATTGGGTTACTAGTAAAACCAACGGCAACAGAATTTTCCTTCCGGCGCCGGGTTATAGGCACGATACGTATAATAGCTACACTGGCGGAAGCGGCCGATACTGGTCGAGCACGTTGGACGATGGTGAGAACCGCAGCGCTTGCTACTTGGGGTTCAGTAGCAGTTACTGGGATTCCAGTGACTTCCGCTTTTACGGCTTCTCAGTGCGTCCTGTGTGTGAGTAAAGTGAAAATGGAAAGGTGAAAACTGAAAGGTTTTTTAAAACAAACTTCGTTCAAACCCGCTTTGAGTGGGTTTGAACGAAAAACTTTTTCTGGAATAATATAGCTGTGGTTCTTGTCGTTCTAACGACTGCAAGGAGGGAGAATCTCCAATAGTGCGGTAAGAAGTAGTGTCTGTGTTTTTTTGAGATTTTTCGCTACGCTCAAAATGACACGGAGCGCGAAGTTGTCATACTGAACGGAACGCAGTGCAGTGAAGTATCTCATTCCGCGGATAAAGAGATGCAGACGTGTAGTTGAGGGCTCTCCCGAAAATGACATTGCACATTGGGTCAACATCTATATTATTACCTGCGTTTTTTTAAAACGCAGAAAAACAAACGCACGGAGTGTGGTGAAATGTGAAAACCGAAAGTTACTGCCGTGTTGATGCTTATATTATAGAAATGAGCCGTTTAAAGGGAACGCATGCCCCGTAAACGGCTCATTTTCTTTGTTGTTATAAAATTAAACAGGGCAATCCTTTGCTTTTTTATTGCTTTGATATATTTTTACGAAAATTTAGAATTGATTCAAACGGTTTTGACTATGAAAACACGCAGAATATTTATGGCTTTGCTGTTGTGCTTGTGTACAATGGCTGTTGGGGCGCAGTGCAAGCGCGCTCTGGTCTTTGGTCTTGGCGAGCAGGAGGACAAGACCTGGGGCAAGATTAACGGTGACAAGGATATTGAATATATTGTTCCCATGCTGCAGGGTGCCGGATACACCGATATTGTGGTGCTGAAGAACAGCGAGGCTACAAAGGCTGCCATGGTGGGCGCTTTTGAGGCTATGGCACAGCGCTGCGCCAAGGGCGATGTGGTGTATGTGCATTACTCGGGTCACGGACAGCTGATGACCGACCTCGACGGCGACGAACTGCTGAAGTGGAGCGGTCGCCACGCGCAGTGGGACGAGGCGTGGATTCCCTACGATGCTTATATGCTTTACTGCGACAAGGACAAGGGCGAGAAGCACATGTGCGACGACGAGGTGGCGGCTCTGCTTGCCGGTATTAGAAAGAGCATTGGAAAGGAGGGTGAGCTGATGGTTGTGATTGATGCCTGCCACAGCGGCGATGCTACATGTGGCGATGGAATGCCACCGGTACGAGGCATTGGAATACAGTTCGACATCCCACGCGACGGCAGTGTAGAAAAGAAAAGCAAGCCGGTGGAAGAGCAGTGGCTCACGGTGAGTGCATGCCGCCCATACCAACTGAATGTGGAGATGCAGAGCGTGCAGGCGGGCAAGCTCACTTATGCCATCCACACGCTTGGTATTGACGTGCTTGACAAGGATGCTGCCGAGCTGCAGCAGGAGCTTGCACGCTTCATGGATGAGAGCAAGAGCGTGCTGCCACAGTCGCCTGTGGTTTCGGGAACAAAAAAACAGGGAAAGTAAGGGTTACTTTTTCTCTTGTCTGTCTTTAACTGATGAAAAACAATGGGATTCATTTGGGGAAATAAAAGGGCTTACAGTGATATTGAGGTTGTTGGTGGGTTGCAGAAACGTGATGCCTTGGTAGAGAACTGGTTCTATGAGGCTGCAAAAAAGTATTTCAACGCTGCTTTCAACGAGGTGTTTTTTGACAAGGACCGCAAGCAGGAGATTTTCCAGACTTCGTTCATAAAGCTGTGGACCGAGATTGAGAACGGTCGCATAAAGGTTGTTGACGGGGCGGTGTGCAGGCAACAGCGCAGCGGTGCCTATGAAGCGATGAACTGCAGCCTCACTACATTCCTGATGGCCTTTGCAAAGACCGAATACAGGGAACTTGTACGCAACATAAAGGAGGTGGGGTGTGACGAGCTGTATGATGCGGCAATGTGTGACACGCTCTTCGATGCTGCCGACTATGACGAGGTGGACGAAATGAAGGAGAGGATTGTGGACGAGTGCATTGCAAGAATGTCGCCAAGCTGCATGGATATACTCACAATGTTCTACTACCGTGGAATGAGTCTTGACGAGATACTGGCGGCGCGCAGCGCACAGCACAGCAGCAAGGATGGCCTGAAGAGTGCGAAGAACAAGTGCATGAGTACATTGAAGGCGAAAGTGAAAGAGGAGTTTTTGAAGTGTAATATTAATATCTGATATCATGGAGAAGTTCATTGATGGCAAACATGGTTGCGACGAGGTCGAGAGACTTGTCATTGACCGTTTGGGCAAGCGACAGGAGAAACTTGACAGGATTGCGCAGTGGGAGAGTGCGGCAAAGCACCGTGTGCGTGCGTTGTATGCTGTTATATCGGCTGCTGCCTGCCTTGCCATTGTGTTTGTTACCACCGACCTCTTTAAGGACAGTGGCAATGTGATAGATGAACTTGGCATAGAGGCTCCGCGTATGGAGGTGTTCAGGTCGGCGGCGCCGGAGTTCATGGCGGTTGAGAATTATATGGCCGAGGGCGAGTACTACAAGGCACTGGATGTTGCCGAGGTGGCATTGAAGAAGTCGGACAAGACGGTGAAGACATATGAGAAGGAGTCCCTGTGGGGCGACGAGGAGTGGGAGTATGAGTACAAGTACGAGAGGCTGATGAACAGTGAGATGCGTTGGGCATACATATATCTGCTTGTGCTTGCCGATTGCGAGAGGGATGCCGTGAAGGAGCTGAAAAAGTACCTCCAGGATATGGATTTTTGCCAGCACAAGGGCGAGGCCGAGTCCATGTTAAGGGCGTTTTCTTGATTTTTTTTAAAATTTTTGAAAAAAAACGATTTTTTTGGGTTACTTTTAGGGCATTGTTGCTTTAACAATAAAAGAACGGACAATTGAAATAAACAAAATTACTAATATCTAAAATTTTAAAGTTATGAAAAAGATTCTATTGATGGTATTCGGTTTGGGTTTTGCACTCAGCGTATCGGCTCAGTCTTTGTATGAGAACAAGGATGCAGTGAAGGCTCTTAAGAAGGAGACAAAGGCTGTGAATGATGCAGTGGAGAAAAAGGCTCCAAAGATTGCACGCAAGACAGCCAAGGAGTTCAAGAAGGCCGGTTGGTTGATTACTCCTGGTTCACTGCCATTGGAGAAGCAGTTCGAGCGCTCATACGGCATGCGCTATGAGATGGACAACGAGTACTATCCAAAGTATATGATGGCCGAGGCTATGAGTATTGGTCAGACATTCGACGCTGCAAAGATGCAGGCGCTTGAGCTCTCAAAGCAGAACCTCGCAGGTCAGATTCAGACAGAGGTTACAGCGTTGATTGAGAACACTGTTGCCAACGAGCAGTTGTCAAAGGAGGAGGCTGCTTCAATCGCCGAGACAGTGATGGCAAGCAAGAACCTTATCTCTCAGTCTATCGGTCGCGTAGTACCTGTTGTTGAGGCTTACCGTCCATTGAAGAATGGTAACAAGGAGGTTTATGTGAGCATTGCATACAACAACAAGGCTGCTTGGGAAGGTGCAAAGAAGGCCATCGTGAAGGAGCTTGAGAAGAAGGGTGACAACCTGCACGAGAAGCTCGGCAAGCTGATGGATATTGAATAATCGGCCCGGATGCGAATCCTTTAACTATTTGGTAAACATAGCCTTTCTTGTCTTCAACTTTCAAGGACCGAAGGCAAGAAAGGCTTTTTAAATGAAATTGTTATGAAACGTTATATATTCTTTTTGCTGTTGGCTTTTGCACCGTTTGCACTTTTCGCGCAGAATGACGAGAAGGCAAAGGCGAAGGGCGGGTACGATGATTTCCGCGCGTCGATGTTAGAGAGTTTCAAGAAATCCCATGGCGAAATGAAGGGAAAGTACGACACTTTCAGGTCCGAGGCCTTAAAAGGATATATTGATTTTGTGAGAAAGGCTTGGGAGAGCCAGCAGGGTGCCGAGCCTGTGCCGGCTCCTGAGATAAAGCCTGTGCCACCTGTTGTGAGAAAAGAGGACGACGAGCGTCAGAAACTGCTGCAGAAAGCGCAGGAGGAGCAGGAACTGTTGAACCAGAAGGAGCAGGAGTTGAGGAAGGAACGGGAACTTATGAGGCAGAGGGAGCTTGAACTCCAGCGCCAGAAGGAGGAAGAGCTGCAGCGCCAGAAAGAGGAGGAACTCAAGCGCCAGAAAGAGCTTGAACTGCAGCGCCAGAAAGAGCTTGAACTTCAGCGTCAGAAAGAGGAGGAGCTCCAACGCCAAAAGGAGTTGGAGCTTCAGCGTCAAAAAGAGCTTGAACTTCAGCGACAGAGAGAACTTGAGCTTAAACGCCAGAAGGAACTTGAACTTCAGCGCCAAAAGGAGTTGGAACTTCAGCGCCAGAAGGAGCTTGAATTGTTGCGCCAGAAAGAGGAGGAACTCAAGCGACAGAAGGAGCAGGAGCAGTTGAAGAAAAAGGAACTTGAGGAACTGAGAAAAAAGGAGTTGGTGCTTCAGCGTCAGAAAGAACTGGAGCTGCAACGCCAGAAAGAGGAGGAACTCAAGCGCCAAAAGGAACTTGTGCTGTTGCGTCAGAAGGAACTTGAACTTCAGCGCCAAAAGGAAGAGGAACTCAAGCGCCAAAGGGAGCTTGAACTGCAGCGCCAGAAGGAACAGGAGCTCTTGCGCCAGAAGGAACTGGAGCTTCAGCGCCAGAAGGAGGAGGAACTAAAGCGCCAGAGAGAGCTGGAACTCCAGCGTCAGAAGGAACTTGAACTACAGCGCCAGAGAGAACTTGAACTGCAGAGGGAGCAGGAGCTCTTGCGTCAGAAAGAGGAGGAACTCAAGCGCCAGAAGGAGCTTGAAGAGCAGAAACGTAAGGAGCAGGCCAAGCCGGTGGAGATGGTGTTGCCACCGTTCAATGTAAAGCCGCAGCCAAAGCCAATTGAGCCTATTGTGGTGGAGCCTTCTGTTTTTGAGAAGTATGTGGATTTTGCTGTGTTCGGCACCCCTGTAAAGGTGCGTTACGATGTTACACGCAAGGTAAAGCTTGCCGGTGTCGACGAGAACTCCGTGGCCGATGCCATGCAGGCGATGGTTTCGCCCCAGACCGACAAACTCATTGTAGACTGCATTGAGGTGCGCGACAGCCGCGCGTTGAGCGATTGGGCCTACATACATATGCTCAAGGAGATGACTACAAAGATCTATGGCAGCTACTCAAATTCGGCAGTGCTGCTTATGGCCTATGTATATATGCAGTCGGGCTACAAGATGAGACTTGCCACAAACGAGAGCAAGCTGTATATGCTCTTTGCAACAGAGCACACTATGTTCGGCAAGGAGTACTATTTCATTGACGGAAACAAGTACTACTCTCTTGAAGAGCTTCCACAGAAGTTGAACATCTGCAAGGCGGCATGGCCGGGCGAGGAGTCGCTCTCGCTGCTTGTTGCCGGCAACCAAGGCTTTGAGGACAAGGCCGGAAAGGTGAAGCACATGGCTTCCATGAAGTACAAGGAGCTTAGCGTGGATGTGGCGGTGAACAACAATATGCTCGATTTCTATTCGACCTACCCCAAATCAATGCTCAACAACAATATCCTCTCTACATGGGCAATGTATGCGAATGTTTCAATGGACAGCAGTGTGGTGGCACAGGTGTATCCTGTTCTCAAGAAGAATATTGAGGGATTGTCGACACTGCAGGCTGTGAACAAGTTGCTGGATTTTGTGCAGACCGGATTGGTATATGAGTATGACAACGTGGTGTGGGGCTGTGACAGGCCGTTCTTCCCCGAGGAGAGCCTCTATTACGAGTATGCCGACTGCGAGGACCGCAGCATCCTTTTCACAAGACTTGTGAGGGATTTGTTGGGCATTGAGGCTGCGCTGATATATGTTCCCGGTCACCTTTTGGCTGCCGTGCGCCTGGGCGATGATATCAAGGGCGAGTTCATTCTTGTCGATGGACGCAAGTTCATGTTGTGCGAGCCCACTTGCCTTAATGGTGCTCCTGTGGGATGGTGTGATTTGCCCGAGGGTGTCGAGATGCAGGCCATTCTGCTTAATTAAGCTTTTTTTGCTTAATTAAGCGGCCGGGCTTTGCAAGAGACGCAGCCCTGTGTAGTGGAAAATCCAAAAAAAATGTTTAACTTTGCACTGTTAATCGGTAACGGTTGGCAGTGCATGCTTTTTATATGCAGGGGTAGGGCTGCCGACGGCTGTGACCGGCTGAATATGAATGAAATATAAAAATATATAATACTATGGCACAGGAAGATGTTTTTAAGAAAGTAGTTGCGCATTGCAAGGAGTATGGTTTCGTGTTCCCATCGAGTGATATCTATGACGGCTTGGGTGCTGTCTATGACTATGGCCAGATGGGTGTGGAGCTCAAGAACAATATCAAGACCTATTGGTGGCAGAGCATGGTGTTGCTCCACGACAACATCGTGGGTATCGACTCGGCTATCTTCATGCACCCCACAATATGGAAGGCTTCGGGTCACGTTGATGCGTTCAATGACCCTCTCATTGACAACCGCGATTCAAAGAAGCGCTACCGCGCCGACGTGCTCATTGAGGAGCAGATTGCAAAGTACGAGGAGAAGATGGAGAAGGAGGCTGCAAAGGCTGCAAAGCGCTTTGGCGACTCTTTCAACCGCGAGCTCTTCATGGAGACAAATCCCAAGGTGCTTGCCGAGAAGGAGAAGCGCGATGCACTGCAGGCACGTTTTGCAAAGGCACTCAACGACATGAACCTTGAGGAGCTGCGCCAGATTATCATTGACGAGGAGATTGCATGCCCGATATCAGGTACACGCAACTGGACCGAGGTACGCCAGTTCAACCTCATGTTCTCAACCGAGATGGGTTCGACAGCCGACGGTGCAATGAAGGTCTACCTGCGCCCCGAGACTGCACAGGGTATCTTCGTGAACTACCTCAACGTGCAGAAGACTGGCCGCATGCGCGTTCCTTTCGGTATTGCACAGATTGGTAAGGCGTTCCGTAACGAGATTGTGGCTCGTCAGTTCATTTTCCGCATGCGCGAGTTCGAGCAGATGGAGATGCAGTTCTTTGTACGCCCCGGCAGTGAGCTCGAGTGGTTCAACAAGTGGAAGGAGACACGTCTTGCATGGCACAAGGCTCTTGGCTTCGGCGACGATGCTTACCGCTACCACGACCACGAGAAGCTTGCTCACTATGCAAACGCTGCAACAGATATCGAGTTCCGCATGCCGTTCGGTTTCAAGGAGGTCGAGGGTATCCACTCACGTACCGACTTCGACCTTGGCCAGCATCAGGTATATTCGGGCAAGAACATCAAGTACTTCGACCCGGAGACAAACGAGAGTTACACTCCATACGTTATCGAGACATCAATTGGTGTTGACCGTATGTTCCTGAGCGTGATGTGTGCATCGTACTGCGAGGAGAAGCTCGAGAATGGCGAGACACGTGTTGTACTTCGCTTGCCTGCTGCTCTTGCTCCTGTGAAGTTGGCTGTGTTGCCTTTGGTTAAGAAGGACGGTCTGCCCGAGAAGGCTCGTGAGATTATGAACGAACTCAAGTTCAACTTCAATTGTTACTATGAGGAGAAGGACTCTATTGGCAAGCGTTACCGTCGTATGGATGCCATCGGTACTCCTTACTGCGTGACCGTTGACCACCAGACATTGGAGGACGGCATGGTGACACTCCGCGAGCGCGATACTATGGAGCAGCGCCGTGTGGCTATTGCCGACTTGCGTAACATTATCCAGGATAATGTGAGCATCACTTCTTTGTTGAAGAAATTGTCATAAAAACAGATGATGAAAGATATCAGAATATTGTTCTTGCTCACCATGTCGGTCCTTTTTGGACTGACATCGTGTGAGGAGAGCGCCGAGGCCGGTGAGTTTGACAACTGGCAGGTGCGTAACACGCAGTTCATTGACTCAATTGCCGATGTTGCGCGTGCAAATGTATATGATGACTGGAAAGTGTTCCTTGTCCAGGGGCTCGATAGCACCAAGGTGTGGGGTAATGGCGATTATGTCTATTGCCGCGTGAAAGAGGAGGGGACCGGCACAACACATCCTCTCTTTACCGATAGCGTGGTAGTGAACTACAGCGGCCGTCTCATGCCATCGGCGACTTACCCTGATGGCTACCAGTTCGACAGCAGCTACAAAGGCGATTTCAACCCTGCTTTCAACGTGCCGGTGACAATGCCGCTCGCGGGTACTGTCGAGGGTTTCTGCACCGCTGTGCAGCAGATGACCAACGGCGATGTGTGGGAGGTGTATATCCCCTACCAGCTTGGCTATGGAGCGGAGGGTACAACCGGTGTACCCGGTTACTCGACACTGATATTCGATATTAACCTGGTTTCGTTTCACCGTAAGACAATAGAATAATGGAAATGAAGGATAATCAGTTGCAGATTGAACTGAAAGAGGATATTGCCGAGGGTACATATGCCAATCTCGCTATCATTGCGCACTCCACATCGGAGTTTGTTCTTGACTTTGTGCGCATGATGCCCGGTGTAAACAAGGCAAAGGTGAAGTCACGCATTGTGATGACCCCCGAGCATGCAAAGCGCCTGGCGCTTGCCCTCCAGGATAATCTCATGAGATACGAGGCGCAGTTCGGCGAGATACGCCTGCCCGAGCGTGGTGGCTATGCGCCGGGAGCACCGTTCAAAGTTGAAGCGTAAAAGTTCACTAAAAAGGTGATAGCTGCGTTACGCTCGTTTTTGTAAATGGTCATTTAGGCAAACTAAACTCCCATTCCCAAAAACTTCGCAAGCTTTGCTCTCCCACTTTTTATAGAACTTTTATGACGGAGGAATGAAAGGTGATAGCTGCGTTGGTTTCGCATTTATTATACAAAAAAGAGTCACGCAAGTGACTCTTTTTTTGTGTATTAATCTAACGTGAGTTCGATATAAGCTAAATCAAATCGCGAACCTGTCATCCCGACAGAGCGTAGTGACGAGGGATCTCAAAAATATCGTAAAATAAGAGATCTCTCACGTACGTTCGAGATGACAAAATACGCTAAATTTTAGTA
>JAZRGF010000177.1:0-1367 GCA_045644005.1 Bacteroidaceae bacterium
TTATAACTTAAGCATTAGATTTAAAAGATGAAACGCATATTGGCACATAGTGAACGCGACGCACAGAAGCGACGCGATGCATTCGCTGAACGCTACAAAGTTTACAGCGGAAACGGATACGACCTTGACAGGATAAAGAAAGAGGTAAACAAGGAACTTGATTTGAAATTCCTTAGATACTATCTTGGAGAATCCAACAAGTTCAAGAACGAGCCCAACCCCATAGTGTCCTTTAGAGACGGCAAACTGCAGTTCGCAGAGCAGGGACTGCGTGCTGCGATGAAGAAAAAGGGAGCAGACCCGGAACTACTGAAAATGGAGATTGCCGAGATGTCTTTTTGTGAAGATGTGGGCAACGGTTCGCTCTACTTCAAACGCAAGGATGTGATGAAGCAGGTATGCACCATCACATACGACTGCATACAGATGGAAATTGAGAGAACCTATGTTGCAGGCTCTCCTTATTCCGAATATGTAATAACCCCAGCCAAGGAGATCCCCTGGCGCACCTCAAGCGGCGGTTATTACAAGTTTGTACTTGCCCCCACAGAACAAGAATTCTACTTTCTCGACCTTGCAACACTGCTTATGGACCTTGCGTTTGAATACCGCCTGCGACAGGAGGAGATTGCATACCACGCAAAGCAGCTGCGCATCCTTGCAATGGAGGTGGCAGTTGTGGATGAGGAGCATATCCCGCTTGAACCTATAGATGATGCAACCATTGAAAGCATCATTGCAGAGTGCCACAGCAAGGGGCTCGATGGCGACAACACATTCAAGGCCATTGTGCGCCCCTGGATGGATGCCATCAGTGACTACTTGAGGCATATGACCGATAAATACGATGACAGAGTTTTGATCTGCAATCTGGGCGTTGAGCCTGAAAGTACTCCTTCACCGTTGGGTGCTATATTCGGTTCAGCCACATGTATATATGGACGAGGAAGAGGGTCAGATTGGGTGAAAATCGCACCAAGAACAACATTCATGGAACTGTGTGAAGAGAAGCAAGTTGTGGGAGAGTACATAATGCCTGCCCCTACGTTCTTGAGAGACCCTGGTAGACAACACACCATTGCCAGTTTCAAGGTGGGTGATTCCGAAACGATAATAGATGAAATGATATATACTTCAAGTTTCTTAAAAGACACTCTTACCATTCTTCCCAACGCCAAGGAGCGCCGCTTCCAGTTGGATATCAACGGCTCCATAGGTATACACGCACTTGTAGGTTACCTGAAGCAGATGCCCACACTGTGCGAAAAAATGAACGAACTTGCCGCACGAATAGACGCAAAGCTATAACACCAACCAAGTATTATGCCAGATTTTAGAACATATTGGCAACAAAAAGAGGCCAAACT
>JAZRGF010000178.1:0-2902 GCA_045644005.1 Bacteroidaceae bacterium
CAGTTTTCGCTCATTTTCGGGCAGTTTTCGGGTAATTTTTGACATAAAAATGACCGACTGGACTGCCCAATCGGTCATTGTAAATCGTTGATATTTAGGTGTTAAACCTTTTTCAACCTCTTAATACTCCTCCTCGTCAAAAAAGAAGTCTTCTTTGCTTGGGTAGTCGGGCCAGATGTCCTCGATGCTCTCGTAAACATCGCCTTCGTCCTCAATCTCCTGCAGGTTCTCAATAACCTCCAATGGCGCGCCCGAGCGTACTGCGTAGTCAATGAGCTCGTCCTTTGTTGCAGGCCATGGTGCATCCTCCAATTTAGATGCCAATTCAAGTGTCCAATACATATCTAAAAAGTGTTATTTTGTTAGTTTTTGTTAAGTGCGTGCAAAAGTAACCTAATTTTATTTATTTGCAAGCCTTTTGCCATAATTTTTCCTTTCCGTCGAGCAGTTGGCGCTGGAGCATGAACAGGTAGTCCGACAAACGGTTCACATACACCATTGCAAGTGGCGCTACGTTGTGCTCTCTGCCTAGTGTTGTCATCTGTCTCTCGGCGCGGCGGCATATGGTGCGGCATACGTTTGCGCGGGCAGCCTGCTCGCTGCCTGCGGGGAGAATGAAACTTTTCAACGGTGGCAGTGAAGCGCTGATTGCGTCTATTTCCTTTTCAAGCTTTTCTATGTCGCTGTCACATATAGGGCATTCCTGGCCCTTTTCATTTGCCAGGTGGCACCCGATGGTGAAAACACAGTTCTCTATCCCCTCAATGAGTTCAATTGCTCTGTTGTCATTGAGCGATGCGGCAAGCAGTCCCAAGTGGGCATTGAGTTCATCGAGCGTGCCGTAGGCTTCCACTCTGGGATGGTCTTTGGCCACACGTGTCCCGCCGCAGAGCGAGGTGGTGCCGTTGTCGCCCGTTCCTGTGTATATGGTCGCTTTCTTCATTGTATGGGTTATCTTTTCAAAGTGTAGTGCTGCTTTATTCTCTCTTTGTCAAAGAGGAGTACTCCGTAGCTGTACATGTCGTATGTGACAACTGTGGCGCTGTCACCTACAAGTTGTTGCCACCACTTCTGCACCGCTTTGCTGCGGTTCAGTCCGTCAACAACTATCACGCTGTTTTTGTTTGTGTGGGGCAGTGCGGCGCGCACTATTGCATGTGCACCATCGGTTGCGTTTACGTAGAGCATGCCAATTTCTCCCACCTTGTCAATGATTGTCGGGAGTTGCGCAATGGAGTGGGAGACGTGGCATCTACTCTCCTCAAGCAGGGTTTGGCTGCCTGCTGTCGTTCCGGCGGGCGCTATGGCATAATGATTTACGCTTGGCCTTGCCAGCAACATTGCGCATGCAGCGGCGGAACTACCCACCGAGATACAACTTGTGGGCTGGTGGTAGTTGGTTATGCGGAACAGTTCGCGGAAATGCCTGCGCTTGCGTCTGTTGCCGCCGACTGCTTTGTCAAGCGTGGGGTAGGCATAATATGGCAACCTCTCCTTCAGCACTTGCGTGACAAAGAAAAAGGACGAGGGGGATTGTATTCCATATCCCCCATTGTGCCTTTTACGGTTTATCCAATCGCCGAACTTGAGCATTGCCTGTCAGCTTCTATTAGAGTGCGAAAGCCTCTTTAACCTTCTCAACGTAGTCGAGCTTCTCCCATGTGAAGAGCTCAACCTCCATGGTCTTGCTCTCAAGGTAGCGCGATGTGAACACCTTTGTCACCACCTGTGGTGTGCGGCCTACGTGGCCATATGATGCTGTCTCGCTGTAGATTGGGTTACGCAGCTTCAGGCGCTCCTCTATGGCTTTTGGGCGCAGGTCGAAGAGGGTCTTTACCTTCTGTGCTATCTCGCCGTCGGTGAGGGCTACCTTTGATGTGCCGTATGTGTTCACGAACACGCTCACAGGCTCGGCAACACCAATGGCATATGAGAGCTGGATGAGAGCCTCGTCGGCAACACCTGCTGCAACAAGGTTCTTTGCAATGTGGCGTGCTGCGTAGGCAGCGCTGCGGTCTACCTTGCTGGGGTCCTTGCCGCTGAATGCGCCACCACCGTGTGCGCCCTTGCCGCCGTATGTGTCAACAATAATCTTGCGGCCTGTGAGACCGGTGTCGCCGTGCGGGCCGCCGATAACGAACTTGCCGGTTGGGTTCACATGGTACTTGATGTCATCGTTAAAGAGTGCAAGAACGCTCTCCGATGTGATTTTTGCCTTTACACGTGGCATGAGGATGTTGAGTACATCCTCCTTGATTTTTGCTATTTGTGCTGCGTCGGCTGCCAATTGTGCCTCCTTGCCCTCTTCTGTGGGCTTGATGAAATCGTCGTGCTGTGTAGATACAACAATGGTGTCAATGCGCACGGGCTTGTTGTCATCGTTGTACTCAATTGTTACCTGGCTCTTTGAGTCGGGGCGCAGGTAGGTCATCTCCTTGCCCTCGCGACGGATGTCGGCAAGCTCGGTGAGGATGAGGTGTGAGAGGTCGAGTGATACAGGCATGTAGTTCTCGGTCTCGTTTGTTGCGTAACCGAACATCATTCCTTGGTCACCGGCACCCTGTGACATGGGGTCCTCGCGCTCAACGCCGCGGTTGATGTCGGCGCTCTGCTCGTGGATTGCCGAGAAAATACCGCATGAGTTGCCGTCGAACATATACTCGCTCTTTGTATAGCCAATTTTGTTGATTACACCGCGCGCAATGTCCTGCAGGTCAACGTATGCCGATGACTTTACCTCGCCGGCAATGACAACCTGTCCTGTTGTAACGAGTGTCTCGCAAGCGACCTTTGACTGTGGGTCGAAAGCAATGAGTTGGTCAAGAACGGCGTCCGAAATCTGGTCGGCAACCTTGTCGGGGTGTCCCTCTGAAACTGATTCTGATGTGAATAAATATCCCAT
>JAZRGF010000179.1:0-1792 GCA_045644005.1 Bacteroidaceae bacterium
AAAGACTCGTTCTTCGGTGGTTCGGGCTCATCAATGGTAAAATTCTTTGCACAGAACGAGAAACTGAGCGAGAACGACATCAAGGAATTGTTGGAAATAATACAAGGAAACGAAAACAAGTAATGAGAACAACGAATTACAAATTCACCACAATCTTCTTCTTTCTTTTTGCAGCATTGACAGCCAACGCACAAGAGATAACAGTTACAAACAGAGAAGGAACAATAGAAACCACTCTTGGTAACACAAAAGGAATATATTCCGACGGGCTCGACTTCAACGAGTTTTTCACCGGCACCACATGCACTGCAGAGCTGAAGGCAAACAAAGAGGGAGAAGCCACAAGAATCAATATCACAAAGTGCAGACCATCCACATTGGGGAACAGCGACGAGAAATCCTTTAACTGCGCAAAAAAGCTACTGAAAGAGAGCTGCAAGAACATTATCGCTGATAAAAAATGGAACTGCGGCAAGAACAGTTGCCATATAATTTACAAAGCCGGCAAAACGCAAAATGCAGAAAAGCCGAAGATCAGTAAAGAGATTCAATCAATAATCAACGCGCACATTACAGACGAGAAAAGGAGAGAGATTTATGGTATAAACGGCAGCGCGTTCATAAATGCGAAAATAGACCACGAAGGTAAAATATACGATACCGGATACATTGGCTGCATAATTTGGGACACAAGGTGGCAGACCGCCCGTCGCAGCGACATAAACAGCTTGCACATTGCTGTAAGGTCAAGTTCCATTACAAGCATCAGACTGCGCCCCGACTATTCAAGCACAGAATACAAAACTGTGGAGAATGCAAGAAAGCTCCTGAAGAGCACAGCCAAAAGCATCGGAAAGGAGTTGAAAGGTAAATCTTTTCCCACAGCATCAAAGGGGAATATATGCATTGAGGTAAACATAAACGGATACGATGTTGACATTGAGCAAAGCGAGCCTGAGTACCCCGACGGTTATAAGGCCCTAAAGAACATATATGTCGAAGAGTTGAAGTATGACAGGACTATTTCACGCAACAACATAAAAGGACACATAGACATCTATCTGAAGATTAAAAAGAGCGGTAAAGCCATATTCTACTCTGCCAACTCGGAAATCTCAAGCACTAACGGCAAAAACAGCGAAAGGAAAATCCAACAAAAGATTATAGACTGTTTGAAAAAGACAACAAAAAAGATGCCACGCTGGACGCCGGCAACATTCGACGGCAAGGAGATTGAAAAAATTGCCCGCTTGCGCATTGAATTGAATTGATGACATATGATAATGACATTGCAGTCCTGTCATTCTAAACGGAATAAAATGGAGTGAAGAATCTAATAGAATCAAATATCAAGCTATGACAGCCATACTAACCTACATACTGAAATGGGCACTTGGCCTGGCGGTACTATACCTGCCGTTCGCGCTGCTGCTGCGCAAGGAGACGTTCGCCACGCTCAACCGCAAGCTCTTGCTATGCATAATCATAGCCTCGGCACTGCTGTCATGCATCACTGTAAGCTACCCGGTTGAAATAGAACTGCCGGCACAGTCCCATGCAACAGCCACGGTAAATGACACCGTAACCTCATACAGCGCACAGCCCATTGCCACCACAGCAAGCATAAAGGGAATCATAACCCCACGTAACATATTCATATTATACAGCGTGGGAGTGATTGCAAGCATACTGCTCTGTGCAATCAGCCTCATCAAGGCCATTCGCAGTATTAAACGAGGAGCAATATGGGTCGACAGGCAAAAAAGAATGACAGTATACTGCCATGCAGGCA
>JAZRGF010000180.1:0-6303 GCA_045644005.1 Bacteroidaceae bacterium
CTGGTTCTCACTATCGCAAAGCAGTGGCGTTGGTGGCGAGACCATTGTTGTAACAGCAAAGACCAACGATGGCGAGGAAGGACGCACAGGTACAATAACAATTGCCTCGGAGGGACGCTCGCTAAAGATAACGGTCGTCCAGCAGGGACAGTATCTTAAAATAAACTCTACCGCCGGTGAGGTCGGGGCGATGGGTGGAAGTGTAAACCTCACAGTGGCAAGTTCTGTTGGTGCAACGGCTGTTGTTGAATATGAGGGCGCTGTTGATAATTGGGTGATGTATGAAGTTGGAAACGGTGGTAGTTACACACTGACAGCCGTCTATAACCAGTCGGTCAACAGCCGCACTGCGCAGTTTGTCATCATGCCCACCAAGAGCACTACCAACACAGCCTGTACAAGTGGTGTCAAGTTCAAAATCACCCAACGTGGACGTTCGTTGAGTGCGAATGTGAGTGAGATTCAGATGTTCTCCGTTGGTGGAACAAGCGAGGCCTATGCAATTGCTGCTGACGGTGAGTATATCATTACAAAACCCGAGAGTGATGACTGGTACACCCTGCAGCACGATTCTGCCAATGCTACTTTCAGCGTTGTAGCATCCGAGAATACTACCGGAGAAGATAGAACTTCGCAGCTGACTATTTCGCTTACCGGCTTGCCCGATGGCGAGGTGAAAAACCTTTCAATACACGTTCTGCAATATGCAAAGGATACGGATGTGGATGTTGACGGTTGGGGCGAGGATGTTAATTGGGATTAGAAAAATAAACAAAGAACTAGGTGGAAAATATGAAAAAACTGTTCGAGATATTTTTATTGAGTCTTTTGGTCTTGTTGGCTGCTTGTGAAGAGGAGGTGTCTGGTGCTTTCTTGCCGGTGCCCGATGCAAACGGCTATGTAACCTGTTCAATGGAACTCAATGGCGGGGTAGTGGCTTATGAAGGGGCTACACGTTCGTCAAACGGGTATGAGTGGAATGATGGCGACAGGCTTTATATACGTTTTGCCACAGACAAAGACACTGTTCTTGGCTTTGCAAATTACAATAGTATCAAGGATGAGTGGCAGGTTAGCTATGCAGGTTCCTTGAACGCCGGTGTTACACAAAACTGTGAGGTCTACTTCTTTGAGAATGCCACCCACAAGGATAATACCGCAGTGGAACTGACGGTATTGAGTGCAATATATCAGGACACTGCTGCTGTCTATCGTTTTGAGTCGAATACCGTTTCGCTAAGTGCTACGCTGCATCCCAAGACCGGCCGCGTGCGCTTTGTCTCTCAAAACAGAGATGAGTTCTCGCTCGCGGGAATACGCTATTACATAGGTTTTGACTTGTCCAACAAGGAGTTCGATGTCAACTACCGTCGCCGTCTGGTGCTTAATGCTCACAAACAACAGGATAATGGCGAATATTCGACCGACTACCTCTATGGATTCTATGAGGAGAACTATGACGGCAATGTACGTAAAGAGGTGCCGCTTGGATTGGATATCATCAACCATGCCGATACTTCAAGGGTCTATCATAAGGACTTTGCATTGGAGATGCTCAATGCCGGCAACAGCGGATACATAACCTTGCCAAGCGAAAGTACCAACCAAGGCTGGAGTGTGGATAAATTCAATGGCGGCCGCTATTTTGCAAAATGGAAATATAGAGGTCCTGAAATGTATGCAGATGGTGGTATACTTTATGGTGTACTTTTGAATGGTAATGTAATATTTGATTATGATGACAGTTGGTATTATTGTTGGGGAGACAGAGATAGTGATGGAGATTATTTGACAGATGGTGAGTATTACACAGGAACAGGCTCTATTTCCAAGACAAAGTATGATTTGGCCTATGCGTGGTATAATGATTTCGGTGGATATATGCCCGCTAAAACTGCGGTAAGTCAAATGCTTTCTTTGAATAAATATTCCAATTTTTGTCTGGTTAGTGACGACTTCAATGTCTTGGCGCTTGGCACCACTTATGGCTACGAGGATTTGGATTCTTCGGAAGATTATGACGTTGAGTCAAAGTATCTGTGGACTGCGTCGGCTGTCAATTCAACAAATGCCTATGCCGCGGTGTTTACCGATAATGGCTATCAGGTAAAGTCCATGCACAAGAAGTACGGAATGGGATTCTTGATAACTTTTGACAAAGAACTTGCAAACAACAACAATGACCACAGAAGTTATAACGGTATAAACAATGGTTATGAGTATGCCGACCTGGGCCTCCCTAGTGGCACCATGTGGGCAACCTGCAATGTAGGCGCAACAAAGCCCGAGGAGTACGGCGGCTATTACGCTTGGGGCGAGACCGAAGAGAAGGAAGATTACTCTTGGGAAACATATAAGTGGTGCAATGGCAGTGAAACTTCAATAACCAAATATTGTACCGCCAGCAGTTATGGTACGGTTGATAATAAAACCGTACTTGACCTTGAGGACGATGTTGCTCATGTAAAATGGGGTAGTAGTTGGCGCATGCCTACAAGAGAAGAGCTCCTGGAATTAAGAGACTATTGTTCGTGGGAGTGGAGTGTTATTAATGGAGTAAGTGGTTATAGGGTGACAAGTAAAACCAATGGCAATAGTATCTTTTTCTCAGCAGCGGGCTATTGCCAAGGCTCGGAAGTCTACTACAATAGTAGCTCCGGTAACTATTGCTCGTCGTCGCTTTACAGCGATTACAGTAACCTCATTTACTATTTGTACTTCCGCAGTGGCTACTGCAACTGGCTCAACAGCGGCCGTTATATTGGCTTTAATGTCCGCCCTGTCTGTGGTAACGAAAAGACTTGCCAAATCACAGTCTCAAGCAGCGGTAATGGAACGGCTGCAATTAAAGGTAGGGACAAAACATCATTTGCTTTCATTGTCGGCTCAACCGTAACCGTTGTTGCAACCCCAAATGACGGGTATGCTTTCTATGGCTGGTTTGTTGAGGGCACCGATAGCCCCGTAAGTACCGATTCCGAATACTCGTTCAACTTAAGTGAAAATATTTCTTTGGTTGCGAAATTTGTGGTAACTGGTTGTGTGGCTGTTGACCTTGGCTTGCCAAGCGGAACAAAGTGGGCTTCTTTCAATGTTGGTGCCACCCGCCCCGAGGAATATGGTGGTTATTATGCCTGGGGTGAGACCGAGGAAAAAGAGGACTATTCTTGGGAAACATATAAATGGTGTGAGGGTAGTAGTACTACAATGACCAAGTATTGTACCGATGGCAAATATGGCACAGTGGATGGCAAGACTGTGCTTGATCCCGAGGACGACGTTGCCCATGTGAAATGGGGTGGAGACTGGCGAATGCCGACAGTGGAGGAAAAGGTGGAACTATCCGAAAACTGTGATTGTGAAATGACTACTTTAAACGGCGTAGTCGGTTATGTAATTACTAGCAGGGTTAATGGAAACAGTATATTCCTTCCTGCAGCAGGTTTTCGTCGTGTAGATGAGTTAGATAACGTCGGCGATGCTTACTATTGGTTAAACACCCTTGATTCAACTAATAATGATTACGTCTACATGCTTTACCCCGCATATTTTAATGTTAATATGATGTATGCTCGCGAATATGGTCAATCGGTTCGCCCGGTTTGTGGCAATGCCGTGGAAGCGCCTGTTGCAGAATATACAGTTTCTGTTGGCAGTGAAGAGAATGGACATGCGATGATTAAGGGTCGCTCCGGTAGTTCGGTAACAGTTGGTGCCAGTTCTATTGTAACTGTTGCTGCAACCCCCGATGAGGGTTATAGATTGGAAGGGTGGTATGTTGAGGGAACAGACAGTCTTGTGAGCTGCAAGACAGAATATTCATTTACTGTGAACGGAGATGTTGCATTGGTGGCGAAATTTGACGTACTGGTTTATGAGGCTGTTGACCTTGGCCTGCCAAGCGGCATAAAATGGGCAACATTCAATGTCGGCGCAACAAGGCCCGAGGAGTATGGCTGTTATTATGCCTGGGGTGAGACCGAGGAAAAGGATAATTACGGCTGGAGTACCTATAAATGGTGTGAAGGTCGTGATTCCACAATAACAAAGTATTGTACCGACAGTAGTTATGGTAGAGTGGACGGCAAGGCGATGCTTGACCCCGAGGATGATGTTGCCCATGTGAAATGGGGAGGAGAATGGCGAATGCCGACCTATGGAGAACAACAGGAACTCATGGATAATTGCGATTGGGAATGGATTCAACTCAATGACGTAAATGGTTACAAGGTGACAAGCAAGAGCAACGGCAACAGCATCTTTCTCCCGGCAGCGGGCTGGTCTGCACGCTACGGAGTGGGCACATACGGCTATTATTGGTCGGCTTCTGTGAAAAGCTATGGCGTTTATGCCATGAATACAAACATAGATAGTTGCGGGCTTAATGGCTACTCTCGAAATGTAGGCTTTCCTATTCGTCCTGTCTGTGGCGAGGTAACAGTTCCTGTTGAAAAATATACCGTCACCGTAAGCTGTGAGGGTGGTGGCAACGTTGCTATCAAAGACGCTGACGGCGCAACAGTGGAGTTTGAGGCGGGGGTAAGTATTACTGTTGTAGCTACACCGGATGAAGCCTATGCATTTGAAGGCTGGTATGTAGATGGCACAGAAACTCCTGTCAGCACCGATGCTGAATATACATTTACAGTCAGCGAGGATATTGCCTTGGTGGCGAAATTCAGCAAGAAACTTGTTGTGAAAATCAGTTGCAACGATGGTGGCGCAGTCTCCTTTAAAGAGCATTCCGGCGATTCTATAGTAGTGTCTCGCGGCACCGAACTTACCATTGTAGCTACACCGGATGAAGCCTATGCATTTGAAGGCTGGTATGTAGATGGCGCAGAAACTCCTGTCAGCACCGATGCGGAATATACTTTCACTGTTATTGAGGATGTCGCTTTGGTGGCAAGGTTTGAAGTGAACGAACCCGGTTCTGCTAACGGTGATTACTATGTGAAGTACGGGGCTGATGTAATGGTAGGTAGTCAACGCTATCCGCGCTCTGTGGGTATTGTTGGTGCGCAGAGTCCGCAACAGCAACTCAATGACATTGCTTCGGCATCATCACATGCGGCTTACTTTGACAAGACGTCCACTGTCTTTGAGGTGAAGAGTGGCGAAACCGTCACACCAACTATTTTATATACAGGTGTTTGGATGCACGGCTATGTGTTTGTCGATTGGGACAATAGTAAACAGTTCGAGGTGAACCTTGAGGGTGATGGCCCATTCACAAAGGGCGAGGGCAACGAACTGATGTGCTGGTCGTTCTATGGAAAGGATGGTGATGAAAAAGGATGGAACAGTGCGGGGGCAAGTCTGAACAAGATAGATTGGTCTGTGGCTCCTGGTTCGTTCCGTGTACCCGATGGACTTGTGACCGGTTCAACCTACCGCATGCGTTTTGCTATTATGTGGAACTGTATTGACCCTTCGGGGGATTATGCAGACTTCATACGTGATGGAGGTTCTATAATAGATGTTACACTCAAGATTATTGGTGATGCGGATGACGAGACCGACCCATCCCCGTTTGACAGTGACAAACTATATACAATCAGTTCGCAGCGCGCATTCCTGTTGTACCAACCAAGTACAAATGCGCTTGTTGCAAGCACAGGAACGGCGGTGAATGCGGTGCAAAATCCGCAAGACCCCAATCAACAGTTCCAAATAAAGCGGAATTCTTCCGGTTATCAGCTTTACAGCGTTGGCGCAGGCGGATATGCAGTGTATCAATCAACATTCAATGTCCGATTTGATTCAAATGCCGGCTCAAAACTCACAATCACAGAGACTGGTAATTCTGCTTTCCCTTGGAAACTGCAGCTGGGTGATTACTATTTGAACGCGCAAGATGAAGGGCAGTGCTCTACGGGTCTTAGGGTAGACACTTGGTCACATACCGATAACGGCAATAGCTATATTTTGGAGGAGGTTGTTCGTCCTGTTTCAGAGTAAGGTAAAACTCAAATGTAAAATCTGCACTCTTTTACAACATTGCATTAACATAAAACAGATATAACAATACGCAAACAATATATGAAAAAGAGACTGTTCTTTTTTATAGCCATTCTTCTCATTAGCACAGGTGCCGTGGCGCAGAAATTGTCTGAATTCACCGTGGTGAGTTTCGAGGAGAAACCCTTTGACACAGCGGCAAGGGACGAGCGTTACAAGATTGTGGACGGCAACGGCGACCTCTTCTCAATCATAAAACTGGTGTCGAACAACGCCGGCGATGACTTGCGTGCCTATTCGTTCGACTTCGGCTTGTGCGAGAGCCGTGTGAAACAGGTCGAC
>JAZRGF010000181.1:0-19992 GCA_045644005.1 Bacteroidaceae bacterium
GTCAGAGGTGCGTATCACTTCCATGGCGGGCAATTCAATCTTTTCAACATCATTGTCGTTTACAACAAATGGTGCATTGTCTTCATCGACTTCCTCAATACTGCAGAATTTTTCAATGCTGTCAACCTCTTGCTTGTTGAAGAGTTGCAAATATATGTAGTTCTTTTCCCATTTTGCAAAATAGTTCAATTCGCCGACGATGCCTATATTCTCGTTCTCCATCTTCTTTAGAACTTCTTTGAACTCTTCTATCAACTTTCTTTGTTGTGCTGTTAAAGCAATCTTTGTGTTGTCTTCCATAGTAGTGTATTGGGTTAGTTAACAATATATCCTCTTGGCTACTTTCTTTTCTGTCGCAATTTGTTTACATCTTTTCCCAGAATTCGATGTACTGCTGCGCAACCTTTGCCGGGTTGTGGTGTATGGTGACGAATTCAATGCTCTGCTGCTGCATGGTGGCAATAAGTTGTCTGTTCTTGACGAGCCACTCGAGCTTGCCATATACATCCTGCTCGCTTGGGGTGACGTTGACCATTGGGCGCAGGGTGTGCTCGCCAAGGATGTCGTAGCACTCGGGCTCGGCGCCGCCTACGACAATCTTGCCTTTTGACATTGCAAGCAGGGCGTTCATGGCGGGGGAGTAGCCGTAGAGCTGGTCGAGCAGCACGTCGCACTCTTCAATCATCCTTGAGTATTGTTCAAACGGTACGCTCTCGGCTTTCAGCAGTTCGCAGTCGTTGGGGTATTCGGCTACAAGGCGCCCAAGGGCGCGTAGCATGATGTCGGTGCCCTTGTATATGCTGCGCTCCTTTTGTATGCCAATGAAGAAGCGTATCTTGCGGCCGGGGGTGTAGATGGCTTTTGCATGCCTGTCGCCCGGCAGGGGAAAGGGGATGTATGTGAGCTTCTCCTTGTGTGCGGGTTCGTATGCCGCGTAATATTCATATAGCCCGGCGATGATGCCGTTGCAATCGCCGGCGATGTGACGGTTCAGGTGGGCTTTGGGGGTGTCGCTCCAGTCGGCTTGTTGCTCGGATACGTAGCTGTTGGTTATTGCTGTGTCGGCTATGTTGAAGTCGGAGTAACGGAAGCGGAATGGGCGCGCGGTGCAGGCTTCTACCCAATAGGCATCCATGCCGAACGCTCCCAAAAAGACCTTTTTGTTGTGTTTCTTTAAGTAACGGTATATGGGGGCTATGCGCTCGGCCTTCAGCTCAAGGAACATGGGGTTTATGAGCTGTACCACGTCGTACCCGCGCAGCCTGGGCAACAGGGTGTATAGCTTCAACAGGTATCTGATACCGCCAAGGCGGGTGTATTCGCGGGTGAGCGAGATGTCGCGCCTGTAGTCCTTCCAGAAGTCGCCGTTGCTGATGACGCATACCTCGTGGCCAAGGGTGCGCAGCCCCTCGGCAAGTGCCCAGTGTACGTTGCTGTATTCGCCTATGAGTAGTATTTTCATTGCTTTGCGGGTTTGTGGGATGGAATGAGCAGGCGCAGTACCCCCATTCCGCACTTGCTGTTGGCAAGGCGGCGGAAGATGCGGTATTTTGTTGAGTATGATGCCGGGGGCAGGGGGTAGATGCCAAGGGGGGCGAGGCGTTCACGGCATGTGGCCATGATGTCCCGGGCTTTCATTCCGTTGTAGAGCATGTTTAGTATGGCGTCCACGCCCAGCATTGTGAATTTGTGTTCGAATCCTTTGTGCTGTATTTTGCTGCACTCTTGTTGCGTGCTGCGGAAGTGGGCAAGGCGTTCGATTATGCATAGCATGTCGTTGATGCGTTTTGCCTCGAACTGCTTTGAGCTGTTGGCTGTGGTGGAGCCTTGGCGTATGCGGTAGTTGTAGAGCGTGGCATTGCTGTAGACGAGTGTCCTGGCGTGGAAGTGGAGTATGGTGTTGAACTCCTCGTCCTCGTGGAGTATGTTTTCGGGGAAACGTATCCCTTTTTCCATGAGGAGCCCGCGGCTCACAAAGTAGCAACAGGGGCTGCCGGGGAGGTTGTGTTCCTTCATGTAGGTGCCACCGCTGATGGTGTTGCTGAACTGTATGCGCTTGTTGCCGTCGCTCTTGGGGTTGTCACCGGGCTGTATTACCCTGTAGTTGAAGTGCAGCAGTTGTGGTCTTTCGCTGTGCAGCAGGTCGATGCATTGTGTGTATTCGCTGCCGGGGATGAGGGTGTCGTCGCCGTCGACGAACTCTATGTATGTTCCCCGGGCTTCCTCTATGCCGCGGTTGCGGGCTGCGCCGGGACCGCCGTGTGCGGCGGCAATGAGCCTGATGTTTACCCCGGGATGCGCCTGTTCAGCCCATGATGGTGGTGTGGCGGAGCCGTCGTCGACAATGATTATCTCATAGTCATCGGCGGCGATGCCCTGCTTTATGATGCTCTCGAGGCATTGCTCGAGCAACTCGCGCGGCAGGTTGTAGTGGGGTATGATGATTGAGAGGAACATCCGTGGTGTCTTTGGTCAGTTCAGCTTCTTGTGCAGGAGTGCATAGAGGCGGCAATGTATGTTGGCGCCGAATAGTGCCAATGTGGTGAGTTTTATTTTTCTCTTAATGGGCATGTCCATCCTGTAGAGCTCGGGCAACGATATGCCTTTGTCCTTGAGCATCGCTATGGCCTCCTTGTATTGCTGTTTCTCGCCATCGCGGCAGCGCAGAAGGTCTATGAGATTGTCGGTGCAATGGAAGAGGATGTCGTACGCCTGTTCCTTGAGCTCGGGGTGCTTCGATACCTTTTCGTGCAGCTGCACAAAATTGCGGTATATGAAGTATTTCGATTTGAAGCTGTATGTGTTGGAGATGCTCTCGGGATGGTCGTAATAGTAGTAGAATCCATACCCCGAATAGTAGACGTTCTCGCTTCCCTCAAAGAGCTGTGGGGTGATGAGGATGTCCTCGAAGACCTCGCCCTCGGGGTAGCGGATGAACATGAACATGTCGGCGCGGTATATCTTGTTGCAGGCAAAGCAGTGGTTGTAGCCTTTGCGCTTTATCCAGTCCTTGAAGACGTTCTCGTTGCCCTTGACTTTCTCCGGGGTGAACGAGATTATTTCGCTGCGGGGCGATTCGTAGTATTTTATGATGGGGTACTCGAGTATGTCGATGTCGGGGTTTGTCTGCAGGATGTGCATATTGTAGTAATATGTACCTTCGGCTACGGTGTCGTCGCCGTCGACAAATGTGATGTACCCGCCGCGTGCTGCAGCGATGCCGGCATTGCGTGCCGAGGAGAGGCCGCCGTTCTTCTTGTGGATGACCTTTACCTTGTCGCACTCCTGGGCATAGCGCTCGCAGATGGCGCCGCAGTTGTCGGGCGAGCCGTCGTCCACGAGTATGAGCTCATAGTCGGTGTATGTCTGTTGCAGGATGCTCTCGATGCAACGCTGCAGATGTCGTCTTACTTTGTATACCGGTACTATGATGCTTAGTTTCATTTTTTCAAGTTTATTGTTTTTGGGCAGTTACACAGCGAAGATAGCAAATAATTCACATTCTCTCCCGATAAAATGGTGCTTTTTTTCTTTTTGGGTGAATATATTCTTGTACTTTGCCTAATTCTTTTGTTGTGCCGATGGTTTTTAGCTCTTTTTTCGCTATCTTCGCATCTAATATGGCCGCAGTTTGCGGCTGCTACAGGACAATGGATAGTAAAAGGGGCGACAATAAAGGGGCTTCGGCCGGCAATTACGGGCGCGTCATCAAATATCTTGGTGTGTTTGGTGGCGCACAGGGTGTGTCGGTGCTGCTTGGTATGCTTCGTAACAAGGTGGCGTCGGTGCTGTTGGGGACGGTGGGCTTCGGGCTCATTGCGCTCTACAGCCGCACGGTGCAGCTCTTCTGTGACACCACCGGGCTGAGCCTGTCGCTGAGCGCGGTGCGTCGTATGTCCGATGTCTACAGCAATGATGATGTGGAGGCTGTGAGGCACTGCGTGAAGGTGGTGCGCAGCATTGCTCTGCTCACGGGGCTGGCGGGCATGTTGCTTATGCTGCTATGTTCGCCGCTGTTGTCGCAGTGGATGTCCGACAGCGCCTCTGTCTCGACACTGCATTTGATGTTGCTTTCGCCGGTGGTGCTTTTTATGGCTGTCTCGGGTGGCGAGCTTGCCATTTTGCGCGGTGTGAAGCAGCCCGGTAAAATAGCTTACTACACATTGTGGACTGCTGTCAGTGCAACGGCGGTTGCCGTACCGCTCTACTATTTCTTTGGTGCAGCCGGTATTATACCCTCGATATTTCTTGTGGCGCTTATGCAGATGCTGGGTGCGCTCTTCTTCTCGACCAGGCTCTATGCCTATCGCGCAAGGCCTTTCTCGCGTGCTCTGTTGCGCGAGGGGGTCGACATTGTGAAACTTGGGGCGGGGTATATATATACCACTGTTCTGGTGTCGGCTGCGCTGTGGCTTGTGTACCAGGCTGTGACACGCATTGGCGGCGAGGATGCCACAGGTCTCTTCTCGGCCGGGTATATCCTGGTGGGTATGTTGCCGTCGATTCTGTTCGCGGCTTTTGACTCCGATTACTATCCGCGCCTGTCGGGAATCTTTGCCCGCAAGGACGAACGCAATGCAATGGTGAACGAACATATTGAGGTGCATCTGCTTGTTCAGGTGCCGGTAATCCTGTGCGTGACGGTGCTTCTGCCTTGGATTTTTCCGCTGCTTTTCAAGTATGAGTTCATGACGGCATTGCCTATGGCCCAGGTGGCGGTCTTTGCGCTGCTGTTCCATATAATGACCTACCCAATATCCTTCATGCCCGTGTCAAAGGGTGATACATTGACATTTGCGGCGCAGGAGACAGTCTATAACGTGGCCTTTGTGCTGCTCACACTTCTTGGCTTCAAGTATTACGGCTGGTTGGGAGCTGGTTTGGGCATGGCACAGGCAAGGGTTATTGACCTTGCGGTGGTCTACTCCATAGCCCGCGTGCGCTATGGCTTCCGCCTGTCGGGCAAGGCTGTGAGAATGTTCTCTCTGGCACTGCTTGCCGGTGTGGTGGTGAT
Organism: Bacteroidaceae bacterium; assembly: GCA_045644005.1. Lineage (GTDB taxonomy): Bacteria > Bacteroidota > Bacteroidia > Bacteroidales > Bacteroidaceae > HGM04593. The sequence continues at coordinate 5,015 of JAZRGF010000181.1, forward strand.
ATTGCCGGTGCTTCTTCCGGGTGGCTTTCCGTGGATGCGCCATTTGGGTGCCGTGGTGGCTGCGCTGTCGGTCGTTGTCTCGTTGCGCGCCCTGTTGCGTCATGGCAACCTGTTTTCTTCAATCCTTAAACGAATATTCAAGAAATGAGAAGCTTTTTGAACACGATACTTTCGATAGTTCTGTTGTTTGTCACCACCGGCGGTGCTTCGGCTCAACCCTCTGCGGCCGATAGTCTGCACCGTCCGTTCGACTTTGACCTGCTGCTCAGCGCAAGCTATGGCGAGCTGCGCTCCAACCACTTCCATGCGGGGCTCGACTTCAAGACCGGTGGGGTGGTGGGCAAGCCCATAAAATGCGTTGCCGATGGTTATATATACCGCGCCAAGGTTGAGGCTGCGGGCTATGGAATGGCTCTGTATGTGATGCATGACGGTTACATGACCGTCTATGCCCACCTTGACCGTTTCCCGGCCGCCCTTGCAAAGCGTGTGCGCAAATATCAGTATGACAAGGAGCGTTTTGAGGTGGATCTCTATTTCCTGCCTGGCGATTACCCTGTGAAGCGTGGCGAGTTCCTGGCTTTTGCCGGAAATACCGGCTACTCGTTTGGGCCGCATCTGCATTTTGAATTGCGCGATGCAACGGGCAACAAATTGTATAACCCGTTGCCCTATTACAAGGAACTGGTTACCGATACACGCCCTCCGCGGGCAACGGCAATGACCGTATATCCGCGCCTTGGCAGTGGCGCGCTGCATGGCGAACAGGCATCGAGGAGCTATGCGCTTGGCGGTAACGTGTTGCCCGACACCATTGAGGCATGGGGCGATATTGCCTTTGGCATTGAGGCGCTCGATTACATGGACTTCACTACAAATAAATATGGACTTTATGGCATTGAACTGTATGTGGACAGTGTGCTGTACTTTGAGTCAAAGATGGACCGCTTCTCTTTCAGTGAGAACAAATTGATATTGGCCTGTGTGGACCAGGGGCGCGAACGGCGTGGTGAGGGGACTTTCCAAAAGATGTTCTCCATGCCCAACAATCCCTTTGGTGAGTACCATGGCGGCGAGACACGCGGGTGGGTGACCATTGACGAGGAGCGCCTCTACAACGTGGAGTGCCGCATTGCCGATTATCACGGAAACGAGAGCCGCTACAATGTGGTGGTGCGCGGTGCTGCCTGCGAGATTCTGCAGCCCGAGAGGGTGTCTGTTCCTTTGCCATGGAACAGGGAGAATGTGATTACAACAGATGGTGCGCGATTGCGTATACCGCGTGGCACCATGTTCGACAACGCCTGTCTGGCAATTGCTTATGACGATAGCTGCACGCTGCATGGCAGCTGCATCTCGACCGTCGAGGATGTGGTCTTTTGGCATGGGGCAACACTGTCGCTCAAGCCGGGCTGTGATGTCGAGGGTGTAGACCGGGAGAAGCTCTATATTTGCGAGAAGACCCCCGATGGCTATTCGTGGGTAGGTGGCAAGTATGCCGATGGTTGGGTGACGGCGACAATATCCTCACAGGGTGTGTATGACATTGCTGTTGACACTGTTCCGCCGGTGCTCACTCCGCTCAATGAGGCTGCTTGGGGGCAGAATGCGCAGGTGGTGTTCCGCCTCGATGACGACGAGACAAAGCCCACGTCGTTCCGTGGTACGCTGAACGGGGAGTTTGTGCTGTTCAAGTATAACCGCAAAGAGCGACGTCTGTCATTGGACCTGAAGCAGGAGAATGTAAAGAGCGGTGTCCACGCACTGCGGGTCGAGGCTGTCGATGCGTGTGGTAACAAGGCGGTTTTTGAAAAGAGTATAAGATATTGAAAATTTGAAATGATATGAAAAGAATTTTGTTTGCTTTGGCAGCTGTGCTGCTTTTTGTGACAGAGGGTGCGGCATGCACCAACTTCCTTGTAGGCAAGAAGGCTTCGGCCGACGGCTCGGTGTTCATCTCTTATAGTGCCGACAGCTACGGCATGAGCGGTTTTGTGGCTCATTTTCCTGCAGCGGTGTACCCCGAGGGTACCATGCGCGACATCTATAACTGGGATTCGGGCGAGTATCTTGGCCAGATACGCGAGGCGCGCCAGACATATAACGTGCTTGGCAACATCAACGAACATCAGGTGGCTATTGCCGAGACTACTTTCGGTGGCCGCGAGGAGCTTGTGGATACAACAGGTCTCATTGATTATGGCAATCTCATTTATCTTGCCCTGCAGCGTTCACGTACTGCACGCGAGGCTATTGATGTGATGACATCGCTTGTTGCCGAGTATGGTTACTACAGCAGTGGCGAGAGCTTCTCCATTGCCGACCCCAACGAGGCTTGGATTCTTGAAATGGTGGGCAAGGCCGGCAAGGAGAAAGGTGCCGTGTGGGTGGCAATACGCATTCCCGATGACTGCATCTCGGCTCATGCCAACCAGGCACGCATACGCAAGTTCGACATGAAGGACAAGGAGAACGTGCGTTACTCAAAGGATGTGATAAAGTTCGCGCGCAAGATGGGCTATTTCAATGGCAAGGACGAGGACTTTGACTTTGCTGCAGCATATTGCCCTGCCGATTTCGGTGGTCTGCGCTACTGCGATGCACGCGTGTGGAGCTTCTTCAACATGTTCGGCGAGGAGGATATGAACCGGTATATTGCTTGGGCTGCCGGTGACCCCACTGCAGAGCCAATGCCTCTGTACATGAAGCCAAAGGCTGCGCTCTCGTTGCAGGATGTACAGCGCGGTATGCGCGACCATTATGAGGGTACACCTTTTGCCATTACGGATGACCTGGGTGCCGGCCCTTACAATATGCCTTACCGCCCATCGCCGCTCAGCTTCAAGATCGATGACAAGGAGTATTTCAACGAGCGTCCAATATCTACATTCCAGACTGCATTCACCTTTGTTGCACAGTTGCGCAGTTGGCTCCCCAATGCAGTGGGTGGTGTGATGTGGTTTGGTACCGATGACTCTAACATGGTTGTCTATACTCCGGTTTACTGCTGTGCAACATCGGTTCCCGACTGTTATGCCGAACAATATGCCGACCCTGTTGTTTTCTCTTGGAAATCATCGTTCTGGGTCTTCAACTGGGTGTCTAACATGATTTATCCTAAATACTCTTTGGTGATTGATGACATGCGCCAGGTGCAGAGCGGGCTTGAGAAGGCTATCTATGAGAAGAGCAAGGAGGTTGAGGCCGAGGCTTTGGTTGTAATTGGAACATCACCCAAGTATGCCATCAAGATGCTCACCGATTTCACTGCCTCAAGCGGTGAGGAGACACTCGCGGCATGGAAGGCTTTCGGCGAGAAGATTATCGTAAAGTACAACGACCTTGTCGTGAAGAGTGAGAAGGATGGAAAGATACAGCGCTCAAAGAGCGGCCTGGCAGGCAAGATGACACGTCCGGGCTATTCAACAGACTATTGGAGAAAGGTTGTCAATGAGACCGGCGACCGATATCTTATTCCTGCAGCAAAATAATGTAAAATCTCTTGTAGATTCCAGGAATTTCGTATATTTGCGGTATTGCGAACATTTCTCACAGTAGAAAAAGAAATAAGTTAATAATAAAATAAATACTATGGATCAGGAACTTATTAAAATGGTAACGGACAAGGCTACTGAGTGGCTTTCTCCTGCGTATGACGAAGAGACAAGAAAAGAGGTTCAGGCAATGCTCGACAATGAGGACAAGACTCCGCTCATCGATGCCTTCTACCGCGAACTGGAGTTCGGTACCGGTGGTTTGCGTGGTATCATGGGTGCCGGTAGCAACCGCATGAACATCTACACCGTTGGTAAGGCGACACAGGGCTTGGCAAACTACCTGAACGAGTGCTTCAAGGATCTGGAGCAGATTTCAGTTGTTGTAGGTCACGACTGCCGTAACAACAGCCGCCTGTTCGCCGAGATTTCGGCAAACATCTTCTCGGCAAACGGCATCAAGGTATACCTCTTTGAGGACCTGCGTCCAACACCTGAGATCCCTTTCGCCATCCGTCACTTGGGTTGCCAGAGCGGTGTGAATATCACTGCCAGCCACAACCCCAAGGAGTACAACGGTTACAAGGCATACTGGGACGATGGTGCACAGATGCTGTCTCCACATGATGTCAACACAATCAAGCACGTCGAGAGCGTGAAGGTCGAGGATATCAAGTTCACAGGCAACCCTGCTCTCATTGAGGTTATCGGCGAGGAGGTTGACAATGCGTTCCTCGATGCTGTAAAGGGGCTCATCATTGGCCCGGCTGTCATTGAACGTCACAAGGACCTGAAGATTGTCTACACTCCAATCCACGGCTGCGGTCGCGTGCTCATTCCTGCATCGCTGCGCCGTTGGGGCTTCGAGAATATCCACTGTGTCGAGGAGCAGATGGTTAAGGACGGTAACTTCCCGACCGTGGTGTCTCCTAACCCAGAGAACCCTGAGGCCATGACAATGGCTATCAACCTTGCAAAGGAGATTGATGCCGACCTTGTTATGGCATCGGATCCCGATGCCGACCGTCTTGCAATCGCTTGCAAGGACAGCAAGGGCGAGTGGGTGATTATCAACGGTAACCAGACCTGTATGATTTTTCTCTACTACATCATCACACAGTACCGTGCTCTTGGCAAGATGACAGGCAAGGAGTTTGTTGTGAAGACTATCGTTACCACAGAGGTTATCAAGGAGATTGCCGAGAAGAATAACCTTAAGATGTACGACTGCTACACCGGCTTCAAGTGGATTGCCAAGGTTATCCGCGACAACGAGGGTATTGCGCAGTATATTGGTGGTGGCGAGGAGAGCTTCGGTTTCTTGGCCGAGGATTTCTGCCGCGACAAGGACTCTGTATCGGCTTGTAGCCTCATTGCCGAGGTTGCTGCATGGGCAAAGGACAACGGCAAGACTCTCTATGAGATGCTCATGGATATCTATGTAGAGTATGGCTTCTCAAAAGAGATTACTGTAAACGTTGTAAAGCCGGGCAAGAGCGGTGCCGATGAGATTCGCCAGATGATGGAGAACTTCCGCGCTAATCCTCTCAAGGAGATGGCCGGCGAGAAGGTTGTTTGCTACAAGGACTTCAAGGCTATGAAGCAGACTGATGCCAAGGGTAATGTTACTGATATTGACATGCCCGAGCCATCTAACGTGCTTCAGTACTTCACTGAGAGCGGCAACAAGGTGTCTGTACGCCCTTCGGGAACTGAGCCAAAGATAAAGTTCTACATGGAGGCTAAAGGCAAGATGGGCTGCCGCAACTGCTATGCCGATGCTGTTGCCAAGGCCGATGCTACCATTGAGGCCATGAAGAAGGCAATGGGAATTTGATAAGGTGAAAGCCGCGAGTAAGCGAGAGCAGAGGAAAAACTTGTTTTTACTATGCCGAGCAGGAGCGGGTTCAATCACACAGAGTGTGGTTAAAGGTGAATACTGAAAGGTGAAAACCGCGAGTAAGCGAGCGCAGAGCACAAGTTTACTTGATGCTATGCCCAGCAAGAGCGGTCGTTCACTTCTATAATTATGAGAGCTGCTGTTTTTTACAGCGGCTCTCTTTTTATTCTTTTTGTCCTTTATTGACGAATTTGCACACATGTGAGAAACAAAAACGCCTTGTCGCGTGCTGTGTGATAGGTTTTTTGTTATCTTAGCGGCTGTTAAACAAAAGAGGCTGCGGCCTCCTATTCATAAAAACATAACAGTTATGAAAAAAACATTGGTAGATCTTTTTGAGGAGTCGGTGAGATTGTATCCGAACAACACCTTCCTCTTGGAGAAGACAGACAAAAAAGAGGGTTTCAAACCAACAACCTATACACAGGTTAAGGAGCAGGTATATCGTTTGGGTGCAGGTTTCCAGGCGCTTGGCGTAAAGAAAGGTGACAATATGGCACTCTTGAGCGAGGGCTGCAACATGTGGGTCATCGGTGAGCTTGCAATGTTCTATGCAGGTGCAGTGAACGTTCCCCTTTCAATCAAGCTCGAGGAGAGCAACGACCTGTTGTTCCGCCTTGTTCATGGTGACGTGAAATATATCTTCGTTTCAAATTATCAGCTCAAGAAAATCCGTGCAATAAAGGATAAACTCACCGAGGTGAAGAAGGTCATTGTCTTTGGCAATGCCGGCGAACTCCTGGAGGATGAGATACACGCTGACGAGGTGCTTGCAATGGGTGACGAGTTCCTTAAGAAGCATACTCTTGAGGAGTTCCTTGCCGTTGGTCAGTCACTTGTGAATGACGACATTGCAACAATTACATATACCAGCGGTACTACGGCCGACCCAAAGGGTGTTGTGCTCACACACCGCAACTACACTGCAAACGTGGAGCAGGCTTCGACACTCGTGCACATTGACGAGAACTGGCGTACACTTATCATCCTGCCTCTTGACCACTGTTTTGCTCACGTTGTAGGTTTCTACATCATGATGTCAAAGGGTGCTACTGCCGCTACCGTTCAGGTGGGCCGCACAGGTCTTGAGACATTGAAGAACATTCCTCTCAATATCAAGGAGGTACGTCCTCACTTCATCCTCTCTGTTCCTTCATTGGCGAAGGCATTCAAGAAGAACATTGAGGGTGCCATCCGAGCAAAGGGTAAATTTACCGAGGCACTCTTCAACTGGGGTATTGCAGTGCGTCAGAAGTATTACGGCGAGAGCAGCCTCGATTCAAAGGGTATGCGTGTACTCTTGAAACCATTCGTTGCTCTCTTTGACAAGCTCATCTTCTCAAAGGTACGTGAGAACTTCGGTGGTGAGTTGCGTTTCTTTGTGGGTGGCGGCGCGTTGCTCGACAAGGATTTGCAGAACTTCTACCTTGGTGTGGGTATGCCAATGTATCAGGGCTATGGCCTTTCTGAGGCTACTCCTGTCATCTCATCAAACGGCCCCGACCTCTATCGCTTTGGTTCAAGCGGTAAGCTTGTGAAGCCTATCGAGCTCAAGATTTGTGATGCCGATGGCAAGGAACTGCCTACTGGCGAGCTTGGCGAGATTGTAGTAAAGGGCGAGAACGTGATGGCCGGCTATTGGAAGAACCCCACTGCTACTGCAGAGACTGTACGCGACGGTTATCTCTACACCGGTGACCTTGGATATATGTCCCCTGAGGGTCTGCTCTATGTAAAGGGACGTTTCAAGAGTCTTTTGATTTCAAGCGACGGCGAGAAGTACAGCCCCGAGGGTATTGAGGAGGCTTTTGTGAGCCTTTGCCCAACCGTTGACCAGGTTATTCTCTACAACAACCAGTCGCCATATACAACTGCGCTCATTGTGCCAAACAAGGACAATATCAAGCGTGCTCTTGCCGAGAAGAACCTTGATTTCTCAACCGAGGAGGGACGCAAGGCTGCATGTGACCTTGTGAAGGCCGATGTGGATTCATTCAAGAAGGATGGCGCAAATGCCGGAATGTTCCCCGAACGTTGGTTGCCAAGCTGCTTTGCTGTGCTGCCCGAGGCGTTCACCGAGCAGAACGGTATGATGAACAGTACAATGAAGGTTGTTCGCGGCAAGGTGGAGAAATTCTATCAGGAGCGTATTGATATCCTGTACTCAGCCGATGGCAAGAATCTCTATGAACAGCATAACCTTGACGCATTCAAGTAAATAATGCTGTAATACCGGTAATGCCCCTGCACAGAAGTGTGTAGGGGCATTTTCTGTCTGTTTTTAAACCTTTTGCATTTATCCTTGTCAAATAATAGTAGAAAATGAATAAACTATAAAAACTTATCCTATTATGAAAACACGTGTATTTATTATGGCAATGGTGGTGGCTTTTGCCTCGTTTGCCAATGTGCAGGCGCAGAAACCAATGAAACCTGGACACGAGAATAAAATAGAATTCCGTGCAAAAAGGATGGCCGACAAGCTTATGCTTGAGGATTCTGAGAAAGAGAAGTTCGAGTCATTGTATGAGGATTATCTTGAAGCAAAGGTGGCTTGCCGTCCAAAACTTGTTTTTGGCAATGAACTTACCGACGAGCAGCTTGAGGCTAATTTGGAGGAGATGATGGCTGTCCGTGAGAAGAACCTGAAGATTGACAAGAAGTATTACAAGAAATTCTCAAAGGTGCTCGGTGCAAAGCAGCTTGATATGATTTTCGGCTTCAAGGCACAGAAGAATGAGCGTCCTATGGCACCCGGCAAGGAGATGAAGGCGATGACTCCGCGTCACTTTGGCAAGCCGGGCGCGCCAAAGGGCAAGTGCCACATGCCAAAGAAGGAGTTCAAGAAGGGCGGTGACTGCAAGAAAGGAGAAGGCTGCAAGATGAATGACGGTTGCAAGAAAGCTGCTGATTGCAAGAAGATTGAAGGTGCATGCAAGGATGGCAAGGAGTGCAAGATGAAGGCCGATTGCAAGAAAGAGTGCAAGCAGGATGGCAAATGCACCAAAGGTGAGGCTTGTCCAAAGGCCGGTATTTGTAAAAAAGATGCAGCTTGCAAGAATGAGTGCCCAAAGGCAAAGGATTGCAAGAAGTGATTTCTGATAGTGAACAAAAACGACGAATCCTGCAGGATTCGTCGTTTTTGTTTTACATGTCCGCCCAGATATTCTCCCAATCGCTACGGTACTCCGATGCGTCGTACTCGTTGGCCCAGTCTTCGTTGTTGACAACGGGGGGCGCCGGGATTGATACAGCAATGAGGTGCGATGTGTCTAACTCAATTATTTCGGTCTGTGGTGATGTGTATGTCTTTTTCATAGTGTAGTCCTTCTTGTGCTTTTGTGTGATGCGGCATGTGGGTGCCAGTGATAAGGCTCTTTTTTGAAGAGAGAATGTCTTTCCCCTGTGTGTGGCTGCCGTAATTGCCGGCAATATGAAATCACTTGACCAGCAACTTTTTGCCGTTCTTTATGTAGATGCCATTGGTGGGGTTCTCTACGGGGCGGCCGCTGAGGTCATAATAGATATCAAGCCCCTCAACCTCGTTAAGGTCAATCATTATACTTTCTACACCTGTTGTGCCGCTGTGGTCAATCCTGCCGGTGCTGAACATGAGTCCCTGAATGCCTGGAGTAACATGCAACCACCAACGGAATGCTCCCAAGGGGATGCCGCTTGCATAGGCGGGGTTAGGACGCTTGAGCTCGCCGCCTGTCATTGCGTACAGATAGGGTGGCTGTGTGTGGTCGGCCTCTTTCAGTGGCGCTGCTGCATACTGGCCTGTGAAGGTATATGTTGCACCGCTTGCGCCCTTGAAACTTTCGCTTGTTGCTATCACAGGGTCAGTGCCATCTGTGTTGGTGTTGCTTGTATAAACGCGGTGGAGCGGGTCGCCGTCGGTGTCATTTCTGTGTGTACTTGATATTGTTATTGTGTGCTCGCCAATCTCCTTTGCTCTAATGAGGTAGAGTTTGTGAGGTTCAACTTTGTCCTCGACAATATCGGCCATTGCATAGAACATACTGCCGGTTTCCAGTATGCTGTGTATCTTGGCAACCTCGAACTTCTCGCTCCAGTCGCTGTAGACAAGTTCTACCGGCACATACAATGCCTGCCAGTTGGTGTTCTTGAAGTTGCGGATGTAGGATACAATGTTGTACTCGTTGTACGATGGGTCAGTGTCCTGCTGGCTGAATGTAATAGGCTTCTCCAGGAACAGTGTCTCGCTGTCGCGTATTTCGTAGTTGGTTTTGGTTACAATCGTTGTTCCGGTATCGTCATCGCCGCTTTCATTGTCATCGGCAGGGTTGTATATGAACTTGCCCCAATATTCATGTGCAGCATATAGTGCAATGCTTTGTCCGGGTACAATCATTGTGACTCTTTCTGCCTCCATTTTGTGGAATGCATTCTTGTTAGGTATTGCAGGCGGTTCAAGTGCGTCGCATCTAATAGTGATGATACCGCTGCACTGGAAAAACGCCTTGTCTCCTAAACTTTTAATGGTGTATGGCATTGATACCGATGTGAGATTACGGCATTGTTTGAATGCGTTGTTTCCAATGGTTGTTACGCTATATTCCTGTCCGTTGTAGGTGACTGTTGCCGGGATAAAGATTTCGCCGCTATAATTGCCATTGTTGCTTGGGATAACTGTAGCCTCGCCTTCTGCAGGTTCGTTGAACTCATAGGTGACCCCGTCGATAGTCGCTTCCTGTGCTGTGGCGGGTAGGGTGAGCATCATTGTCAGCATCGCCAGTAAAAAGAGTGCCTTTTTCATAGTATCTGTGGTTCTATAGTATCAAAAAAAATAGCGTACCCGGTCTTGTCGGGTATGCTATCACTAATAGAGTCATAGTCCACAAGAATGACAGCAGCCATTGATGTGGCTGCACTGTTCTTGCAGAATGATAGTGATAGTTGTTGTTAGTTGTAAGTTGTTCGTTGTTTCCGGCGGAAAGAAATATCTGTTGCGGAATGGAGTTGCAAAGGTAGCCATTATATGATGATTGTACAAGTTCTTTTTGTGTCATTTTGTAAAATGTGGCGTGAAAATAATACAACAAACAGGCGTTTAATGTTGGGGGGGGTAATTTTGTTAGCAAAACAGCCGTTTCGCTAACAAAATGTTAGTATTTTTAAGGGTGTGGTGGAAGCCCCTTCGCCCATGCTCCTGGAATAGGGGGTAGATTAGGTGATAGAAAATGGGAAACTGCAAGTGGGTGAGAACTGGAGAAAAGTATCTTTTACTCTTCTTTTACCTTATTAGTTTGTGGAGTTATAGCTCCATCAATATGCGCGCATTGATTAGTCGGCCTGTCAGATAGTTGGGTACTGCGTAGTTGTTGTTGTTGATGTCCTTTACCCAATAGTAGGAGTTGACGTTGTTGATGCCCAGGATGTTGAAGGCGTCGACGCCCAACCATACGTTCTTGAACCAACTGCGCACGCCGGTGCGGTAGTGGCGCTCTTCGTTGTCGAGCAGGCGGTAGGACATGCCTATGTCCACGCGGCGGTAGGCCGGGGCATTGAACACGTGCTTCTCGCGGCCGCTGTGTGGTGGACCAAAAGGCAGGCCGTCGGCATATGTGCCCTGTAGGTTCATCTTCCAACGCTCGGTGCCGGGGAAGTAGTCGGTGAAGTAGAGCGATGCACAGAACCTGCTGTTGGTGGGGCGTGGAATCCAGTCGCCGCCGTTGATGCGCTCCTTGGTGTCCATGACGGAGAACGTGAGCCAGGAGTCTGTTCCGGGCACGAACTCGCCGAACAGCTTCATGTCCAGTCCGGTAGCGTATCCCTTGGCGCAGTTCTCGCCATAGTAGACAATGCGTACGTTGTCTATATTATAAGGAATGAGGTTGTCGAGTTTTTTGTAATAAGCCTCGGCGGTGAGTTTGAACGGGCGTCCGTAGAGGGTGAAGTGGTAGTCGCAGCCGAGCACAACATGGATGGAGCGCTGTGATTTTATATCCTTGTTCAGTGTGACGGTTGTTATGCCGCCAACGGTGGTGGTGTCGCGCATCTCCTTGTAGAAGGGCGTCTGGTAGTAGACGCCTGTAGCAAGGCGGAAGGTTAGGTCGTTGCAGAATTTGGGGATGAGACCCACGCTGGCGCGTGGCGAAACGATCAATTCGTTGTTCCACTGCCACCACGATGCACGCACGCCGGCATTGACCGAGATGAGACCGATGTTGCTGTTGAATTTATATGTGTCCTGTATGTATGTGCTTATGTGGTTGCTTGTGTATGATGTCTGCGATGTGAGGCTGTAGACTGGGCGCAGGCCGCCATCGCCGGTGACCGGCACGTTGTAGCCCAATGAGTCGCGCAACTCCCATTCGCGCTGGTTGTCGTTGAACGATTCGTGTTTCCAGTCCACACCCCAGCGTATGTCGTTGCTCCCAAGGTAGTGCTTGCCGGTGAACGAGACGGTCTGCACGTTGGCCTTGAGGTAGTTGCGTGCGTGTTCCATGTAGCGCCCCACGCCCATTGTCTGGTCGGTGTTTATCTCATCAAGCCAATATTCGCCCATGATGTCGTAGGTCTCGCTCTCGTCGGTGTGGAAGGCCGATGCCTGCAGGGTGAACTGGTGGTACTGGTTGGGGGTGAAGTTGACTGCTGCTGCGCCAAAGAAGGTGCGGAAGATGTCGCTCTCCCAACCGTCGAAATATACCTTGAACTGCTTTACATCCTCCAGGGTGCCGAACGATGTGGTGCGGTCACTGGGGGTGAAGTTATATTTGTTCTGCGATATGTTGCCAATGAGGCTTACGTTGATTTTGTCTGTTATGCGCCAGTCGACGAATGCCTGGTAGTCAATGAAGCTTGGCTTGTACTCGCCCTTGGTGTCGAACGTGCCAAATAGGTAGCTATTGCTCTTGTAACGTACGGAGTTTGCAATGCTTATCTTGTTGTTGCCCCATCCGATGTATGCGCTGGCGCCAAGGAGACTGGCCGAGACGGTGCTCTCGAATTCGCGTGGCTTGCGGTAGGTGACGTCGAGTACCGATGACATCTTGTCGCCATATTTAGCCTCGAAGCCGCCGGTGGAGAATGAAACGGCGCTTACCATGTCGGGGTTCAGGAAGCTGAGTCCCTCCTGCTGTCCGGCGCGTATGAGCAACGGACGGTAGACTTCAATGCCGTTTACGTAGACACTGTTCTCGTCGAAGTTGCCGCCACGCACGTTGTATTGCGAGCTTAGCTCGTTGTGCGAGCTCACGCCGGCCTGTGATTTTATGAGATCCTCGATGGCGCTACCGCTTGCCGATGGCTGCAGGCGTAGCTTGCCCGGCAGTTCAATCTTTTTTGTACTGCCCATCTGCTTCTCGCGGTCTACAACGTCAACCTGTTGCAGTGCGACGTTCATTGATGGCAGCATCACATTTACAACGAGTGTGTCGGTGGGGTTCTTGAATGTGCGTTTGCGTGTCTGGTAGCCCACCATTGAGTATATGAGCGTGAGGCTGTCCTTGCTCTCGCATGTGAGGGTGTAGTAGCCGTTGAGGTCGGCGACGGTACCCTTGGCCTCGCCCTGAACGCCGACACTTGCCACCTCCACAGGGTTGTGGTTCTCGTCGGTGATGCGCCCTTTGAAGGTGACCTTCTGCGCTGCGGCAGCGGCAAGGATGATGAAAAGCATCAAAAGTGTTATGTATATCCTCAATCTCATTCAGTAGTCAGCATATATTGCTTTTAATAACGTGTTTTTCTTTCCAAACGTATGTTGAGTGTGAAATTTTATTTCTGCACGTTATGCTTTTGCTTTTTGCATTGTAAAGGTAGTGAAAAAAAGGAAATAAATTCCTACCTTTGCAATACTTTGCAGTAATGCTTGTTGAATATGGAAAAGAAAGATATATACATATTGGCCATTGAGTCTTCGTGTGACGATACCTCGGCTGCTGTGATGAAGAACGATGTCGTTCTCTCCAATGTCACGGCAAGCCAGGCTGTGCACGAACAGTATGGCGGTGTGGTGCCCGAACTTGCTTCGCGTGCCCACGAACAGAATATTGTTCCGGTTGTTGATGCTGCGCTCAAAAGGGCAGGTGTTGAGAAGGAACAGCTCAGTGCCATCGCGTTCACACGTGGTCCGGGCCTGATGGGCTCGTTGCTTGTTGGTGTGTCGTTCGCGAAGGGCTTGGCGGCGTCGTTGCGCATTCCGATGGTTGAGGTGAACCACTTGCAGGGCCACATTCTGGCGCACTTTATCAAGGAGGAGGGTGTGGAGCACCGTGCTCCCGAGTATCCGTTCCTGTGTCTCATGGTATCGGGTGGAAACTCGCAGATTGTTAAGGTGAACAGCTATAAGGATATGGAAATCATCGGTCAGACGATTGACGATGCAGCCGGTGAGGCTATGGATAAATGTGCAAAGGTTATGGGACTTGGCTATCCCGGTGGCCCAATCATTGACCGCCTGGCGCGTCAGGGTAACCCCGAGGCATATAAATTCAGCAAGCCGCACATTCCCGGGTTCGATTACAGTTTCAGTGGATTGAAGACATCGTTTCTTTATACACTGCGCAAACTTGTTGCCGAGAACGAGAATTATGTCGAGGAACACAAGGAGGATTTGGCCGCATCGTTTGAGGCTACGGTTGTGGCTGTGCTCATGGACAAGCTCTACAAGGCTTCAAAGGCGTTGGGTATCAAACGTATTGCACTGTCGGGTGGTGTGTCGGCGAACACGGCGTTGCGACAGGCCTACGCCGACTATGCGAAGCGCTACAAATGGGATATATTCATTCCAAAGTTCGGTTTCACCACCGATAATGCTGCCATGATTGGTATTGTGGGCTATTATAAGTTCCTGGAGAATGATTTCTGTGCAATGGATTTGCCGGCATTCTCGCGTACTACCATATAATATATAATGTAGATGACCCGCCCCGATATCATACGTGAATTGGCTGCAAGAGTCGTTGCGCTGCTTGGCGAGCGTTCGCTCACAATTGCAACGGCCGAGAGCTGTACGGGTGGCGCAGTGTCGCAGGCTATAACATCGGTTGCCGGTTGTTCGGCTGTGATGCGTGGTGCTGTGGTGGCCTATCATAACGATGTTAAGAGCGGGGTGCTTGGTGTGTCAACAGATACGCTGGCGACCGTGGGAGCTGTGAGCGAAGATGTTGTGAGGCTGATGGCCGGCGGTGTGTCGCGTATTATGTCAACTGATTGTGCCATAGCAACATCTGGTGTTGCAGGCCCGGGTGGTGGAACGCCCGAAAAACCTGTCGGTACGGTGTGGGTGGCTGTTAAAGCGGGTGACATTGTAAAGACGAAAAAACTACAGTTGTGCGATGAGGGGCGCTTGCGCAATGTCGAGAATGCAACATATGAGGTTTTGCATTTTATGTACGAAACGCTGCTTGAGGTAAAATAACGACTTTATGGTCGCGTATTTTACTAAAAAAGAAAAATAATTATGTTTTTGTTTGCATGGTTGTGTAAAATCGTATATCTTTGCACTCTGTTTTGAGTAGGTATCAAAAGAATAACAAAAAAATATATAGAGATGTCTAAGATTTGTCAAATCACCGGTAAGAAAGCTATGGTGGGCAACAATGTTTCACACTCAAACA
>JAZRGF010000182.1:0-2167 GCA_045644005.1 Bacteroidaceae bacterium
GTTTGCCGCAGGCAATATCCCGGGCAGTGTCAACATTGATGTGCTGACAGGCCACTTTGGCGAGACTGCAGCAACAATGCTGGACAAGGCATATACGGTAGCCGTGTATTGCCGCAGCGGAAACCGTAGCAAGAATGCAGCCAAGACGCTGTCAATGATGGGGTACAATGTTGTGGAACTCGATGGCGGATACAATGACTGGGTGAAATCCTATGGCGATGTCAAGTGATTGACAATGATTGGAATAATAAATTAAAATTTACTGAATATGAAAAGTTTTTTGAAAACTACCTTGGCATGCGTGCTGGCTTTGGTGATAGCCGGGCTCATTTTGCCTTTTGTTGGAATAGGTATTATAAGCGGTATTGTATCATCTCAGGGTGAGAGCGGTGTCATTGAAGAGAATTCGGTACTTTTCCTTGACTTCAATGGGTCAATTGAGGAACGTGCAGTGGAGAATCCTTTTGCATCAATGATGAATGATGAATTCAAGAGCTATGGTCTCGATGAGATAATCGCTGCCATTAAAGAGGCAAAGATAAACAAGGATATCAAGGGTATATACCTGCAGGCCGGTGTGGTTGAAGGCATCTCCTCGGCTTCACTCGAGGAGATACGTGGCGAACTGGAGTCTTTCAAGGAGAGCGGAAAGTTCGTTGTAGCCTATGGCGACCAATATTCACAAGGGCTCTACTACCTGGCTACTGTAGCCGACAAGGTAATCCTTAACCCACAGGGTAGCATAGGATGGCACGGTCTTGCATCGACTCCCGTCTTCTACAAGGATTTGCTAGAGAAGATAGGTGTCGAGATGCAGGTGTTCAAGGTTGGTACCTACAAGTCGGCTGTAGAGCCCTTCATCGCAACAGAGATGAGCGATGCCAACCGCGAACAGCTTACCGAAATGCTGGATTCCACTTGGGACGAACTGCTTACGGCAGTTTCGGCTTCACGTGGTGTGTCAAAGGAGAAACTAAATGGCTATGCCGACAGGTTCATGGATTTTTGTCCCGCCGAGGAGTACGTGGCATGTGGCATGGCCGATACATTGCTATACAAGGATGGTGTGCAGGCATATCTCAAGAGCCTCACCGGTATTGATGGTGATGATGACCTGAACCTTGTTACAATGGAGACAATGAAAGAGAGGCTTAAACTGAACAAGATTGTTGAGGATGCTGCCGACAAGAGCAAAGTTGCCGTGTTCTATGCGTTCGGCGAGATTGACGGCTCTGCTTCATCTTTTGACGAGGGCATAAACTCTCAAAAGGTAATCAAGGAGCTGCGCGAACTGCGCGAGGACGATGACGTGAAGGCTGTCGTGCTCCGTGTAAACTCACCCGGTGGCAGTGCTTACGGCTCTGAGCAGATATGGCGTGAGGTGACATTGCTGAAGGGTGCAAAGCCGGTTGTCGTTTCAATGGGTGACTATGCTGCATCGGGCGGTTATTATATCTCATGTGCTGCAGACTGCATTGTTGCCAGCCCCACCACGCTCACCGGCTCAATTGGTATCTTTGGAGTAATCCCAAGCGCCGAGAAACTGTTGAAAGAGAAGGTTGGTCTTGATTTCGATGTGGTGAAGACAAACCGTATGGCCGATTTCGGCACCATGTCACGCACTTTCACTCCCCAGGAGAGAGTTGTTCTGCAGAACTACGTCAATAACGGATATGCACTGTTCCTGAAACGATGTGCCGACGGACGCGGTGTTGCTGTCGAGGAGATAGCAAAGATTGCCGAAGGTCGAGTGTGGACCGGCAGCAAGGCCAAGGAGATTGGATTGGTTGATGAACTTGGCGACCTTGACAAGGCTGTTGCAATTGCGGCGCAGAAGGCCGGGCTTGCCGATTATAGCGTGAAGGCATACCCCGAGGAGAAACCTCTTATTGAGAAACTGATGGATACAAATAAAGAGGATTATATGGAGACTATGGCGCGTGAAACCTTCGGCGGTTATTACAACAGCGTCAAGTTCCTGCGCAACATCGGTAGCTGCGACAACATCCAGGCCCGCCTGCCATTTGAACTGAATATATGGTAACCATTGTAAAATGATTTATAATTCACATGAATATGAAAAAACTTTGTTCTCTTTTTGTAGCCGCTTCCATGCTGCTTCTTGTGGGATGCGAAATCAAATATAACGGTGTGGCAGTCCAGTTGA
>JAZRGF010000183.1:0-15348 GCA_045644005.1 Bacteroidaceae bacterium
GAAGGGGCTAAAGTCAAGCCGAAAGTTTAGTTCGACAGCACGCGCAGCAATAGGTCACGCGTAGCACTCCCTCCCCTCAGCCACTTTGTGGCAGCTCCCCTCGGGCAGGGGAGCAGTTTTAGGTGTTGCCGCGTGGGTTGCGACAAGCGCGTGTTGTCAATGGATCTCTAAAAAAACTCTTGCAATTAAAAAGACCAATCAAGTTTGCGTGAAACTCGATTGGTCTTTTGCTGTTAATTATCGAAAGTTGATTATTATTTTATAAGCACCTTTTTGCCGTTGATAATGTAAATACCCTTTGCTGGGTTCTCAACTGCGCGACCGTTGAGGTCATAGTAAACATCTTTAACCCTTTCGCCTTCGGCTTCCACACTTTCTATTCCGGTGAAGTCCTTCTCTACAATATTCACAAAATCTTTCCAACCCTCAGTTGATGCATATGTCTCTTTTGTACCGACAGGTACATAAAGGGTACAGAAAGTCTTGTCGACGTTGTAGAACACGTATGAGTTGATATCAAATAGACTTTCGGCAGGAATTAAAGAGGTTATGCTTGTAAGCCCGGTGCAATTTTGGAACACACCCTCTCCAAAGCTTGTAACGCTATTACCAATTACAACGCTTGTAAGGCCGGTGCAATCTTCGAATGCATAACTTCTAATGCTTGTAACGCTGTTAGGGATTGTAATGCTTGTAAGTCCGGTGCATTCATAGAACGCAGAACTTTCAATGCTTGTTACGCTGTTGGGGATTGTAATGCTTGTAAGCCCGGTGCAACCATTGAACGCATAACTTCCAATGCTTGTAACGCTATTACCTATTACAACGCTTGTAAGGCCGGTGCAACCAATGAATGCATAACTTCCAATTCTTGTAACGCTGTTACCTATTACAACACTTGTAAGCCCTGTGCATTCATAGAACGCTTCATAGCCAATGCTTGTAACGCTGTTAGGTATTGTAATGTTTGTAAGCCCAGTGCAACCTCTGAACACCCAATCTTCAATTCTTGTAACGCTGTTACCTATTACAACACTTGTAAGCCCTGTGCATTCATAGAACGCAGAACTTCCAATGCTTGTTACACTGTTGGGGATTGTAATGCTTGTTAGGTTGGTGCAACCACTGAACGCATCATTTCCAATGCTTGTAACGCTGTTACCTATTACAACACTTGTAAGCCCGGTGCAATACTCGAACGCCCTCTCTCCAATGCTTGTTACGCTGTTGGGGATTGTAATGCTTGTTAGGCCAGTGCAATTTTAGAACGCACCATAATCAATGCTTGTTACGCTGTTAGGAATTGTAATGTTTGTAAGCCCGGTACAACCATCGAACGCCAAACTTCCAATGCTTGTAACGCTGTTAGGGATAATTGTATTTTGGCAACCTGCCATCAGTTTATTTGTTGCTGTTTCTATTATTGCATTACAATTATTGCGGCTATCATAAATGGTATTACCACTCTCTACACTTATTCTTGTAAGGCCGGAGCAACCACTGAACGCATAATCTCCAATGCTTGTAACGCTATTACCAATTACAACACTTGTAAGCCCGGTGCAACGATAGAACGCTCTCTCTTCAATGCTTGTAACACTGCTTGGGATTGTAACGCTTGTAAGTCCGGTGCATTCAAAGAACGCATCATTTCCAATGCTTGTAACGCTGTAGGTTGTTCCATTGTAAGTAACAGACTCTGGAATTACCACATTGCCAGTGTACTCGTCAGAATATTCGTCTCCGTAAGTAACTTCAATAGTTTTGTTTGTGTCATCGGTGATGTTGTAATAAATGCCACCAACTTCAAAGTCGTGGGCAGTTGCCATTGTTGTGCACAGCAACAACAGTAGCGTGAATAGATGTTTTAAATGTTTCATAGTTTATTAATTAAATAGGGTTATTGTATTTGTTTTATTTATCCTATGTTTTTCCACTCAACACTTTTTTCTTTTAAGAAACCGCCTATAAAACGGTTTGCGGGATTCATTGCCAATAGAAGTTCTTGCCCCATATTCATATATTTTATACACTCGTTGGGGTTCATCGAGTCTGTTCCGGGATATAATAGGCAAATGTATATTGTTGGCTTGTTTTCTGCCATTTTGTTTGCATAGAAATAGCGCGACAGCATTTTCTTGGCAACTTGGTCGGCACGTGTCGCATCTATCTCAAGTATTATTTGGAACTCGGATGTCTTGGCATAGACATCGCACCTGTCACGGTTGCCGCTAATCCCTGAACCAATGGGGTGCTCAATCTCAGCTTTACATACATTGAGTTTAAGTTCAAACTCTTCTGCCAATAATTTTTGAAGTTCCGTTTTCTGTTCAGTTGTTGTCTTGACACCAATAGAAACACTCATTCTCTCAACGGCACAAGATATGCAATTGAGAATTTCTGAAAGATTCATAATTTTAGATAATACTTCTCTCCGGCTCCAAAAGACGATTGGTATATATACAAAGAAAGTGTGGAGCTGACTTTCGCTTATCTAAATGAAGGTTGTGGAAAGACCCTGTAGAAAATAAACGACACAATACCCCACACTCGGATAGATATGGGGTACAGGGGCACGCAGAATGCGCCCTTCCACAAGTATCTACACGAAAGTGAGTGTTGTTCCGTGTCATCCTTTCTACAAGAAAACTTCCACATTTTCATTTAAGGACTTGCGAAAAACACTTTCACAAAATGTTATGTCAAACCGAATTAACGGTTGACACCACAAATGTAGAAAGTTTTTTTTGGAAAAACAACACTCACAGGGGTATTGTGTAATTCAAAATACCTTAGTAGTAAAAAAGATAATATATTAGTACTGTTAATCAACTATGCAATTGGGTTATTGTTGTTTGTATATAAAAATATGCAATAATATAGCAGTTGACCCAAACATTGTTTGTGTCATTTTTCGGGCAAGCCCTCAACAATACATCTGAGCGCAGCGAAGTATCTCTAAAACAGCGGAAAAATCTCCCGCAGGCATATCAAGAGATACTTCACTGCACTTTGCTCCGTTCAGTATGACAAGCTCGCGAAAAATGACAGGTCCGCTAGGAAAATAACTCACGGATTAACTCTATATTATTATCCAAAAAAGCAGATGGATTAAATCTAAAGTTTTGTCATACTGAACGTAGTGAAGTATCTCAATCAAAATCTTTCGAGATCCTTCCTACCGTCAGGATGACAAATACGATTGACTAATTTATGTAAACTAAAGTAGCTGCAATAAAATTGCAGGGTTTTAACCCCAATTAATAATGAAATTCCACCCATATTTTTATTGATATGGGTGGAACTTCATTGTGTTTAATTGCTTGCAATTACTTCAAGTTCGCCTTGAAGAACTCTGCTATTTTCTCAAAGAGGTGATAGCGTGTGTTGCGTCCATAGTAGATGCTATGGTTGCTGTCGGGGTAGAGCGCCATCTCGAACTTTTTGTTCGCCTGTGTCAGGGCGTGGGTGTAGCGAATCATGTTACGCAAGTGTACATTGTCATCGGCTGTGCCGTGGATGAGCAACAGGTGTCCGCTGAGCTTGTTCACGTTCACGATTGCCGAGCCGGCATCGTAACCCTCCTTGTTCTCCTTTGGAGTGCGCATGTAGCGCTCGGTATATACTGTGTCATAGAAACGCCAGTCTGTTGGGGCTGCCACTGCAACACCTGCCTTGAACACAGCCTCGTCCTGGCTCATTGACATCAAGGTGTTGTAACCGCCGAAGCTCCAGCCCCAGATACCGATGTTCTCCTTGTCTACGTAGGGTAGTGAACCCAAGTATTTTGCAGCCTCTACCTGGTCGCCCGGTTCATACTGGCCTATGTTCAAATAGGTGCACTTGCCGAACTCTGTACCGCGTCCGCCTGTACCGCGACCGTCAACGCATACCATGATGAAGCCTTCGCCTGCCATGTAGCTCTCGAACATTGCATTGCCATAGTTACCCATGTACCAGCTGTCGTGTACCTGCTGTGAGTAGGGACCGCTGTACTGGAACATCACTACAGGGTACTTCTTGCCCTCGTCAAAGTCGGCAGGCTTTACCATCCAACCGTTGAGCTCAACGCCGTCGCTTGTCTTGAAGGTGAAGAACTCCTTGGATGGCATGTCGAACTTTGCAAGGCGCTCCTTGAGGTTGGCATTGTCAATGAGGGTCTTTATTACCTTGCCGTTGTTGTCGTTTGTGGTAACGGTGTGTGGGGTGTTGATGCTTGAGTGGGTGTTGATGAAGTACTTCATTCCGGTGCTGAACACAGCGCTGTTTGTTCCCTCCTTGGCGGTGAGCTTGGTCTTCTTGCCCTTTGCGTTTACCTTATATACATACTCGCGCAATGGGCTGCCCTCGTTGCTTGAGTAGTAGAACTCGTTCTTGTTGCTGTCCCAACCATAGAAGTGCTTAACCTCGAACTCTCCCTTTGTGATGGGGCGCACAAGCATACCGTCGATGGTGTAGAGGTAGAGTTGGTTGTAGCCGCTGCGCTCGCTCTGGAACACAAAGTGCTTGTCATAGAACTCAATGCCGGCATATACCTGTTCGTTGAGGTAGGTGTCGCTCTCCTCGCGCAGGATGGTCTTGCTGTTGCCCGAGCGTGGGTTCACTGCCTGAATCTCCAGGATGCTCTGGTGGCGGTTGAGGGTGAGAACTGCAAGTACATCGGGGTTCTTGGTGAACTTGATGCGTGGGATGTAACCCTCCTCGGGGATGTTGACATTGAGCTTGCGTGTAACGCGGCTCTTGATGTCGAATGAGTGAACCGAGAGCTTTGAGTTTGCTGCACCTGCTACAGGGTATTTGAAACTATAGGGGGCGCAGAAATCGTCGTACTCGATGTTTGGCTCGCCTGTGGGGATGTACATAGGCATGTCGTACATCATTACCTCGCTCTCGTCGTACTTGATGTATGCAATCATCTTGCTGTCGGCGCTGAAGTCGTATGAGCAGTTGTTCATGAACTCCTCTTCGTTAACCCAGTCGGGGATACCGTTGATAATCTTGCGGAACTCGCCGTCGGTGGTAATCTGTGACTCTGCATTGCCGAACATCAGCTTCACAAGGAACAGGTTGTTATCGCGTACAAAGGCTATCATTGTACCGTCGGGCGAGAACTTTGGAACCTGCTGTGCGCCGTTCTGTGACAGAGGTTCTACCTTGTTGTTCTTGCGGCTGTAGATGTAGTGCTCGGCAGTGAACGAGTTGCGGTAGATGCTCTTTGTCCTTGTCTGCAAAAGGATGAGCTGCTCGTCGGGCGAGAACTGGTAGCCGTCGATGTGCTTCTGCTCAAAGCCGCGTGCTGTTGCAGCATTGAAGAGTGTATCGACGATTGCACCGTTCTTGAACGAGCCCTTGAGGATTAGACTGCGGTCGTCGCTCATGCGTGCAAAGTGAACGCCATCGGCCATTGGCTTGATGGCTGCGTATGTCTGCGGCCAGTAACCGCCATACATTACATCGTGGAGTGTCACCTTGTCGCCTGCAATGGCCGAGAGTGACATCACAACAAGTGTGAGTAGTGAAAATAGGTGTTTCATAATGGTTTATTTAAATTTATAATCTTATTAAGCTGAAATCGGAAAGCTGAAAGCTGAAATCGGAAAACGGAAAACTTATTTTAGTTTTAACCTTTGACTATGCATTGTTGAAACTTCGTTTTCACCTTTTACCTTTCACTTTTAACCGCACTTCGTGCGCTTGAACCTGCTCTCGCTCGCTGCAAAAGCTCAAGCAAGCTTGGCTTTTGCTCGCTTAATCGCAGCTTTCAGTTCGTTTTGTACCACGAGGCATACATTATATAATCATTGGCAATGCGCTCAACAATATCCTTTTGTTGTTCGGGGCTTACTTGCTTTATTTTCTTGGCAGGCACTCCGGCATAAATCCAGCCGCTCTCCACGCGCATGCCTGTTGTTACCAGTGCGTTGGCTGCAACAATGGCTCCGCTCTCAACGATGGCATTATCAAGCACCGTTGCACCCATGCCGACGAGGCTGTTGCTCTCGATGGTTGCGCCATGGATGGTGGCATTGTGGCCTATGGATACATTGTCGCCAATGACGGTCTTTGAACGCTGGAACAGCGTGTGTACCACTGCGCCGTCCTGTATGTGCACATTGTTGCCGTTGGTGTTGCTGTTTACATCGCCACGCAACACCGTGCCATACCAGATGGAGCAGTTGTCGCCCATTGTAACGTCGCCAATTACGGCTGCCGTCTCGGCAATGAAGCAGTCATTGCCAATGGTTGGCTTGAATCCGCGTATTTCTCTAATTATTGCCATTGTTTTTCCTTACTTATTCTCTGTTACAGGTGCTGTGCCTTCACCGCCTTTTGCATTGCCTGGTTTCCTGCGGCGGTGATGTGGACGGCGGCGTTTGGGCTTTTCGCCCTGTGGCTTTGCAGCGCTTTCCTGTGGTGTTACAACCGGTGCAGCCTCTTTTGGCTGATTGCTGTTTGCGGGTTTTGCAGCCTGTGGCTTTTCGCCACCCGCCTGTTTGCCGCCACGTTTGCGGTTGTTCCTCTTGCGGTCGTTGCCACTACGTTTCTCCTTGCCGGCACCTCCGCCACGTCGTGACTTGCTGCCTTTCTGCTTGCTCTTTGGCTCATAGGCAGGCGCCTCGCCAAGCGCAGCGGGCAGCTCCATCTTTGGCACGTCCTGCTCAATGAAGTCCTCTATGCGCTTGAAATACTCCTGGTCCTCAACGTTCACCAGTGTGATGGCGCGTCCCTTGGTACCCGCACGTGCCGTGCGGCCAATGCGGTGTATGTAGTCGTCGCAGTCGCGCGGTACGTCATAGTTTATGACAATGCGTATGTCATCGATGTCAATGCCGCGTGCAAGGATGTCGGTTGCCACAATCATGTCAATCTTGCGGCTCTTGTACTGGAACATAATCTCGTCACGTTCGCCCTGTGACAGGTCGCTGTGCATTTCGCCTACATTGAAACCGTGTTTCTTCAGTGTGTACGAAATCTCCTTCACCTTTGTCTTGCGCGATGCAAAGAGAATGACTCTCTCGCTGCTTTCGTTGTCGAAGATGCTGTTTATGGTACCCAACTTCTGTCCCTCGTGGCAGATGTAGGCCTGTTGTGTAATGCCGTCGGCGGGCTTTGCAAGGGCAAGGGTAATCTGCACAGGGTCAGTGAGCAGGTCGCTTGCCAGTTTGCGTATCTCCAGGGGCATGGTTGCCGAGAAAAGCATTGTCTGACGCTCCTTGGGTAACTGTTTGGCGATGGTCATGATGTCGCTGTAGAATCCCATGTCGAGCATGCGGTCGGCCTCGTCAAGGATAAAGAACGATACCTTTGAAAGGTCAATGTTGCCCAGGTTTATGTGGCTTATGAGACGGCCCGGGGTAGCGACTATGATGTCGGCGCCCCTTGACACCCCACGGGCCTCCCGCCCATAACGCTGTCCGTCGTTACCGCCGTAGACGGCTACGCTCGACACGTTCATGAAATAGGTGAAACCCTCGAGTTGGCGGTCAATCTGCTGTGCCAGCTCACGTGTGGGAGCCATGATAATGCAGTTGATGGAGTCCTCGGGGTAGCCTCCCTGACACAATTGGTTGAGTACAGGCAGCAGATAGGCTGCTGTCTTGCCTGTTCCGGTCTGTGCCACGCCAATGAGGTCGCGTCCCGCCATCAGCGGCTCAAGTGTCTGCTCCTGTATTGGAGTGCACTTCTCAAAGCGCATGGCATCAAGTGCATCAAGCACTTCGTCTTCAAAATCAAAATCTGTAAAATACATCAAGGACATAAAATTAAACAACTTCTTATTTAGGTGCCTTTTTATAAAGGACAATTGCAATTATTGTATAAATTATATTCGGTAGCCAGGCTGCCAGTGCAATCGGCATCTGGTCGGCAAAGGCCGATGATATACTCTGGAACACGATGTATGAGAAGCTGAGCGCAAGGCCAATACCCAACGACAATCCCATGCCGCCCTTTGCTTTTCGCGAGGAGAGCGAGACACCGATGATTGTGAGGATGAATGCCGCAAATGACATTGCCATTCGTTTGTGGTACTCAATCTCAAAGCTCTTGGTGTTGGCAAAACCCTTCTTCTTCTGTTTGTCAATGTACTCACCAAGTTCGGGCGTTGTCATTGTCTCCTGTTCACCTTCTGAAATGAGGAAGTCAGCAGGCTCTATGCGCAAAAGCGTGTCGAGCGGCTCTTTCCTGCTTTCCCTTATAATCTCCCTGTCGTCATAGAGTTCGCGTATTCTCCAATGGCGCGCTGTCCACACACCGGGCCTGTCTGGGTTGTACGTGATTGTCCTTGCTTCCATGTGCGAGACAAGCTTCTTGTCCTCGAACTTGTCGAGCATGAATCGCCAGCCGGTGTTGTTGCGGTTCTCGTAACGTTCAATGAAGGCTATGGTGTTGTCGTCAATCTTCATCTGCACGTCGTTTGCCGATTCCACCTTCTTCTTCTTGTTGTACTTCTGCTCGAACTCGAGCATAGTGGCTGTGCCGTTGGGGATTATGAAGGCACTCATTATGTAGGTGAACACCGAGATTATTCCGGCTGCAATCACGTAGAGCCTTATGAAGCGCTTGAAGCTGACACCCGCTGCCAGTATGGCGATTATCTCTGAGTTGCCGGCGAGCTTTGAGGTGAAATATATTACCGAGATAAAGACGAACAGCGCACTGAATGTGTTGGCATAGTAGGGGGCAAGGTTGGCATAATAGTTGAAGATAATCTCATTCATCGGTGCATTCGAACACACGAACTTGTCGATCTTCTCGTTGTAGTCGAATATGATGATGACAATGATGATCAATAACAGGGAAAAGAAGTATGTTCCCAAAAACTTCTTTATTATGTACCAGTCCAACTTTTTCAGTCTGAATATTTCAAGCCATTTCATATCAGTTGCCTTGCTTCCGTGTCATCCCTTTCTCTTGTCTCTCTTTCTCCCTTACAAGCGTCGTGTAACCTCCTCGAGCATGCTCTTCTTCCAGCTTGCATAGTCGTCCATGAGGATGTGCTTGCGAGCCTCCTGTGTGAGCCATACATAGAATGCAAGGTTGTGTATGGATGCAATCTCCAATGCAAGCAGCTCCTGCGCTGCGAACAGGTGACGCAAATAGGCCTTGCTGTAGAGCGTGTCCACGAACGATGCGCCATCCTCCTCAATTGGTGAGAAGTCATATTTCCACTTCTCGTTGCGCATGTTCATTATGCCGTGCTTGGTAAAAAGCATGGCGTTGCGGCCGTTGCGGGTTGGCATCACGCAGTCAAACATGTCCACTCCGCGCTCAATGGCCTCGAGAATGTTGGCCGGTGTTCCCACGCCCATAAGGTAACGTGGCTTGTCGGTGGGGAGTATCTCGTTTACAACCTCAATCATCTCGTACATTGTCTCGGCAGGTTCGCCAACGGCCAGGCCACCGATGGCATTGCCGGCCGCCTCCTTGGATGCAATGAACTCGGCCGAGCGGCGGCGAAGATCGGGGTAGACGCAACCCTGCACGATGGGGAAGAGCTGCTGCTCATAACCATACATTGGCTCGGTCTCGCTCAGGCGGGCAATGCAACGGTCGAGCCAGCGGTGTGTTCGCTCCATTGATTTCTTGGCATAGTCATAGTCGGCTGTACCCGGTGTGCACTCGTCGAATGCCATGATGATGTCGGCACCTATGCTGCGCTCGATGTCCATGACTCTCTCGGGCGAGAAGAAGTGCTTTGAGCCGTCGATGTGCGAGCGGAACTCAACGCCTTCCTCGCTCATCTTGCGTATGTCCTTCAGCGAGAATACCTGAAAACCGCCGCTGTCGGTGAGGATGGGGCGGTCCCACATGTTGAACTTGTGAAGACCACCTGCCTTTTCAAGGATGTCGAGTCCCGGACGCAGATAAAGGTGATAGGTGTTACCCAGGATTATCTGTGCCTTGATGTCTTCCTTTAGGTGGGGTATCTGCACGCCCTTTACAGAGCCCACGGTTCCCACAGGCATGAAGATTGGGGTCATTATATCGCCGTGGTCGGTCGACAGCACTCCGGCTCTCGCCTTGCTGCCGCTGTCTGTGTGTAGTAATTGGAATTTCACGTTGTTATGCCATTAGGTTAACAGGGTTGTTTACTTTCTCTTTGAGCAGGGCAATCTCCAGTACCTCCTTTATGTCATTGACATAGTGGAATGTAAGCCCCTTGAGGTACATTTCCGGGATTGAGTCGATGTTGCGTCTGTTCTCCTCGCAGATGACGATGTCTGTTATTCCGGCACGCTTTGCTGCAAGGATCTTCTCCTTGATGCCGCCCACGGGCAGTACCTTGCCGCGCAGGGTTATCTCACCTGTCATTGCAATGTGCGGTCTCACGCGGCGCTGTGTAAGTGCCGACACAAGCGCTGTGGTCATTGTGATACCGGCCGATGGGCCATCCTTTGGAATTGCTCCCTCGGGCACGTGCAGGTGTATGTTCCACTTCTCGAAAATCTCGTACGGGATATCGAGCTCACCGGCGTGTGACTTTGTGTATTCAAGTGCAAGCATGGCCGACTCCTTCATAACGTCGCCAAGGTTACCAGTGAGTGTCAGTTTCTCGCCCTTGCCACGGCTGAGGCTAGTCTCAATGACGAGTATCTCACCGCCCACTGCTGTCCAGGCAAGGCCTGTGACAACACCTGCGTAGTCGTTGCCCTGGTACTTGTCGCGCGAGAACTCTTTGACGCCAAGCAGCTCCTGAAGGTCGGCAGGCTTTATGCTGCGGTTCTTTATCTCGCCTGTTGTTGCCTTCTGGCATGCGAGGCGACGACACACCTTGCCAATCTTCTTCTCGAGTGTTCTCACGCCCGACTCGCGGGTGTAGTCCTCAATGATGTGCTCAATGGTCTGTTTGCTGCACGTTATCTTCTCGTCGGCAATACCATTGGCCTCTTTCTCCTTTGGAATCAGGTGGCGCTTTGCAATCTCAATCTTCTCCTCGGTGAGGTAGCCGCTCACCTCAATGAGCTCCATGCGGTCGAGCAGTGGGGCTGGTATGTTGGAGAGGTTGTTTGCCGTTGCAATGAACATGACGTTCGACAGGTCGTAGTCAATGTCAAGGAAATTGTCGTGGAAAGCGTTGTTCTGTTCGGGATCGAGCACCTCGAGCAATGCCGATGACGGGTCGCCGTGGTTCGACGCGCCGCCAACCTTGTCAATCTCGTCGAGAATGAACACGGGGTTGTCCGTGCCTGCCTTTACCAGGTTCTTGAGTATGCGTCCCGGCATGGCGCCAACGTAGGTCTTGCGGTGTCCGCGAATCTCCGACTCGTCGTGTATACCACCAAGTGACATGCGCACATACTTGCGCTTGAGTGACTCGGCGATAGACTTTCCGAGCGATGTCTTACCCACTCCCGGAGGGCCATAAAGGCAGATGATGGGCGCTTTGAGGTCGCCGCGCATCTTTATCACAGCCAGGTGCTCAAGGATTCTCTCCTTCACCTTCTCAAGGCCATAGTGGTCGTGGTTGAGTACCTTCTGTGCGTTGTTTATGTCGAGGTTATCCTTTGAATATTCGCCCCAAGGGAGGTTTACGAATAGCTGCAGATAGTTGAGCTGTACGTGGTAGTCGGGGGTCTGCGGGTTTATGCGCTCAAGTTTTGAGACCTCCTTGTTGAAGATCTCGGCAACCTCTTTGCTCCAGTTCTTCTTGCTGCCTTTCTTGCGTAGCTCGGTCACATCCTGGTCCTGTGGGTTGCCGCCAAGCTCCTCCTGGATGTTCTTCAACTGCTGCTGCAGGTAGTACTCCTTCTGCTGCTGGTCGATATCCTTCTGTGTCTTGGCCTGTATGCGGTTCTGTATGTCTACCAGCATCTTCTCGTGGTTGAGGATGGTGAGCAAGTGGTATGCACGCTCCTTTAGCGACATCTCCTCCAAAAGCGCAATCTTCTCGGTCAACGGTGCCTTGATGTTGGCGCACAGGAAGTTGATGAGTATGCTGTCGTTGCCCATATTCTTCATTGCGAATGCTGCCTCGGGGTTTGTTCCATTGGCCTTGAAAATCTTGGTCGCTGTCTTGCGGCAGTTCTGTATGAGCAGGTTGAACTCGTCGTCGTGCGGTGTCTGTACGTCAAAGACCGGCATCACACGTCCCAGGTGATAGGGATATGTGCGTGTCAGTTCAAGCAACTGTATCTTCTGGTATCCCTGCAGGATTACAGTTGTAGAGTTGTCGGGCATCTCGAACACCTTTACAATCTTGGCAACGGTGCCAAAGGGGTAGAGGTCTTCTTGCGACGGTGTGTCCACAGTTGCTTCCTTCTGGCACATCACACCCATGTAGCCACCGCTTTTCTCAAGCTCCTTGATCAGTTTCAGCGACGATTCGCGACCGACTGAAATGGGCAGTACGGTGGTGGGGAAAAGAACCATATTCCTCAATGGCAATATAGGCAGTTCGTCGGGGATGTTGGCCTCACGTATCTCCTCCTCATAGTTCTCTTTGAATTCTGTTATGAATGAAAAGGAACTGTTCTCAATGTTCTCCTCGGGAATCAAATCCTCGAAATCGGGTAGCATCCCTTTGCTCTTTTTTCTTGTCATTGTCGTTATAGATATTTGCAGTTAAACTGTACTCTTTTTCTCGCTTTATAATATGCCGCGCGAAGATAGTGATTTTTGTCGAAGAAAAGAAATTTTTTATATATATAATGTGTGACGGATGTTGTTGTGTTCCTGTTTTTGCGATATCTGCACTCTCTGCCGTACTTCTCTTTGCTCTCTTTTTGTCAAATTGAAATCAAAATATTTCTCTTTTCTGTTTAATTGGTGTAATTTTACGCCGCAGTATCACATCAATGGACAAGAAGGGTAAAAGACTGACAATATTGTTTCTTGTAAACCCCAAATCGGGGGTGAGCAACAAGAGAAGGGTGCCTCAAATGGTTGAACGATATGTTGACCGCGAGAGGTACGATGTGGCTGTGTCTTATACGCAATATCCCGGTCATGCCTATGAACTGGCAAAGGATGCTGCTGTACGTGGCGTTGATGTGGTTGTAGCCGTTGGTGGCGATGGTACGGTGAACGAAGTTGGGCGTGCTCTTGTACATACCGGCACGGCATTGGGTGTTGTGCCTTGTGGCTCGGGCAATGGTTTTGCTCGCCATCTTGGAATTCCTGTAGGGGTTAAAAGGGCTATAGAGTTTATTAATAACGCAGAGCCTGTAAATGTTGACTATGGTAAAATAAACGGACACCCATTCTTTTGCTCGTGTGGAATGGGGTTTGATGCTGTGGTGAGCAGTGATTTCGCAAAACAAAAAGGTCGTGGCATGCTCAATTACATCAGGTGTTCTCTTCTTGATTGGGTTGGTTATAACCCCGAGACATATGTTGTAGAAACTGAGGAGTTCAAAGAATCTTTTGAGGCTTTTGTCATAGCCTGTGGCAACGCTTCGCAGTATGGCAACAATGCTTACATTGCTCCATTCGCGTCAATGCGTGACGGGCTGATTACGGCTTCCATCCTATCTCCTTTTAATGCGTTTGAAGTACCTCTGATGGCTACTCATCTTTTTACTCATACATTTGACGAGAGTACCCATGTGAGTACTGTTGCGGCTCCTTGGATTCGTATCCTGCGTGAGAAGGCAGGGCCGGTGCATTTCGATGGTGAACCTTATGATATGGACAAGGAACTCTATATTGAAATGGTTGCCGGCGGCTTGAAGGTGCTTGCCGTTCCGGGTTGGGATGGTACTTGTGCACCGGTACCTCTTCATCGTATGCTATACGAGCTGTTCGCCAGTTCGTTGTCCGATATTGCCGATTTTGAAATAAAGAATAAATAGGAGTCTTTTATTGAAAAATCTTTACTTTCACTCAATGGGCGGGCTTTGTTTTTTGCGGAAAAGTTTTAAGGCTCAGTATCCCTTTTGTCACAACTTCAAATAGAAGTCGCTTAAAATTGCTTTTGCATCATCGCTGTATTCTCCGGGAGAGGTCTCCAGAATAAGAATTTTCTCTTCGGCACTTTCTGCAGAGTTGAAGCCGAATTCAATCAATACTCTTTTGGGTGCTTTCTTTGGCGTGGTCTTTATGAATGTGATGCGTGTGGGGTAGAGGTTCTGCTCTGCAGCCGCGCTTTTCCACTCGTTCATTATGTCGCAGGGAATTACTATCGACACGCTTCCGTTGTCATTGAGCAGCTCGGTGCATTTCCTGAAAAAGGCATTGCAGTCGAGCGAGTCGCTGTGGCGTGCAAGGGTGCGCGAGTTGTCATCACATTTCAGGCTGTTTACAAAATAGGGTGGGTTGCTCACAATCGTGTCGAAACGGTTCTCTGTCGTGTATTCAAGCAAGTCGCCGTTGATTATCTCAATTCTCTCTCCCCAAGGTGAGTTATCGGCATTTATGCGTGCCTGCAGGGCTGCTTTGCTGTCTATTTCCACACCTGTGACCAAGGCGCTGCAACGCTGTGCTGCCATAATGGAGATGAGTCCGGTGCCACAACCTATATCAAGTATTCTTTCGCTATTCCTGCAATTGAACCAGCCGCCAAGCAGACAACCGTCGGTGCCCACCTTCATTGCACAGTCGCTCTGTTCAATGGTGAATTGCTTGAATTGGAAATAGCTGTTCGACATAGCCTGGCTGTTTTTTTTGAAATAAAAAAAGAGTGTGCCTTGCACACTCATGGGATTGTGAGCCGAGTCGGGGACTCGAACCCCGGACCTACTCATTACGAATGAGTTGCTCTACCAACTGAGCTAATTCGGCAATTGTTTTGCGTTTTTCATTTACGCGAGGTTGGTAAACCTTTCCGTTTTAACTTCTTTGAATATCGGCTGCACTCGTTATAAAAACATAAGCAAGCTTTGTTTTCACTCGTTGGCACGATATTTCACCTTTCCGTTTTAACCGCACTCCGTGCGCTTGAACCTGCTCCCGCTCGGCAGAGTAAAAGTGTCACTTTTCCTCTGCTGTTAACTCTGTTGATTTTTCATTCGCTCACTACAAAAGTCAAAACAAGTTTTACTTTCGTTCGCTTAACTGAAAAATTCGCTTACCCGCAGCTTTCACCTTTCCGCTTTCCGCTTTCACCTTTCCGCTTTCCGCTTTCACCTTTCCGCTTTCCGCTTTCACCTTTCACCTTTCACCTTTCACATTCCCCTAGACTTCCTTATTAATCATTGGACGAATGAGTTTGCTCTACCAACTGAGCTAATTCGGCATTGTCCTAAGTAATAATATCGCAGTAGACTTAAAAAACGCAGATAATTCGCGAATTTGTCATCCTGACGATAGGAAGGATCTATTTAATGCGGTTTTTGGATGCTTCGACTTCGCTCAGCATGACATTTGAACATTGGGTCAACATTTATATTACCATTGTTTTTTGTCGTG